>JAJAYU010000351.1 GCA_026786125.1 Chamaesiphon sp. | reverse complement strand
TCTGTAGGTTGGGTTGAAGAATGTTGGCGGAGCCTCTCCGTCAGGAGACAACCCAACATCTCTAGTGCGTTGGGTTGAAGAATGAAACCCAACCTACGCAGATTATGCTAAAGCTGGTCAGTGAGCGGAGCCGTTGGCATCGCCTGCGCTTTGCGCTTACTGAAAACCTAAAGCCTTCTTATAAAGCTGCTGAATCTTACTAACTAGGGGCGGGGCACTAGATGGTTGTGATTGAATATTTGCCAAGAGTTTTGCTTCGTCAATAGCGACATCGCCATCGCTATAAATTAATCCGCTAATTGCTTCGATTAGTCCATCGTCATCATAAATCGATCGATCTCCAAGATACTCCTGAATCCACTGTTCGCAGTCAGCAGCAGTAAGTGAGATCCGCCCAGCCAATAGTGATTCAATTTCAGGATCGAGATCGAGTTGATGGGTTTGAGCTACTTTGATGAGATATTGGCGTTCCTCTGGTTGAATGGCACCATCGAGCCAAGCTACACCAATCAAGATTTTCATCAGCAGTCGTGACGTAGCTCTAGTATCCATATCATTTACCATAATGAGTAATTCTCTGCTCTAATTCTATGCCGATCGATGCTAAAGTCGCCGCTCAATTCCCTGCTGATACATTTACCAATCTTGAACGAGTGGATCGGATGTGGCAAAAGTTGCGTCAGGGACAGACTTCTCAACGAGAAATGGTAGTTTCAAGCGATGAGTATTTAAAAACCATTGATGTAGAGATTGTGATTGCTGGCGGTACCCTAGGCATTATCCTAGCGGCGGCTCTACAACTACGGGGTGTGAAAGTAGCGGTAATCGAACGCGGAGAGCTGAAGGGGAGAGTGCAGGAGTGGAACATCTCGCGCTCAGAATTAGCGGTGTTGGTGGAGCTGGAATTGCTATCTGAAGCAGAATTAGCGATGGCGATTGCCTCTGAATATAATCCCGCGCGGATCTCTTTTCCAAATACCCCAGATATCTGGGTGCAGGATGTCTTAAATATTGGGGTAGATCCAGTTTATTTGCTGGCAACGCTCAAGGCAAAGTTTTTGGAGCATGGCGGGAGATTACTAGAATATACCTCATGCGATCGAGTGATGATTCATCCGAATGGGGTAGCTATTAAGCTGGGAGAAGCTGAATTAACTAGTAAGTTATTTATCGATGCAATGGGACATTTTTCGCCCTTGGCGGCTCAGGCGAGGGGTAATGTCAAACCGGAGGGAATTTGTCTAGTGGTAGGGAGTTGCGCCTCAGGTTTTACTCAGAATGAAACAGGTGATATCTTTGCATCAATTACGCCGATTGAACATCAATGTCAGTACTTTTGGGAAGCATTTCCGGCACGGGATGGACGCACCACTTATTTATTTACTTATCTAGACGCACACCCAGATCGGTTTAGCGTCGAATTCCTGTTTGAAGAATACCTGCGATTATTACCAACCTATCAAAACATCGAACTCGCCCAACTAAACTTTCACCGCTGTCTGTTTGGCTGCTTCCCATCCTACCGTGATAGCCCGCTCAAAACACCGTGGGCAAGGGTATTAATGATTGGGGATAGTAGTGGTAGTCAGTCGCCAGTTAGCTTCGGCGGATTTGGCTCGATGATTCGCCACTTGTCCCGCCTAACTGATGGGATTGAAATGGCGATTCAAGCAGATGCTCTGAGCAATCGCGATCTCCAATTATTACAACCATACCAGCCAAACATCGCCGTCACCTGGATGTTCCAACGGGCAATGAGCGTCGGTATCGCCCAAAAAGTCGATCCAGATCGAATAAATAACCTATTAGCAGCCGTTTTCCAGTCAATGGACAGCCTTGGTGATGATGTCCTCCGCCCCTTCCTCCAAGATGTCGTTCAGTTTCCCGCCCTTTCTCGCACTCTCTTTCAAACCTCGATTTCTAGTCCACTCTCTGTAATACCGATCGTCCCCCACGTTGGTATAATTACGCTAGTCGATTGGCTGATTAATTATATTAGCCTCAGTACATATACAGGACTCTATCCGATCGGCAAATTACTCACACCCCTAATCGCCCAACTGCCCCCATCACAGCAGTATCGTTACCAGCAACTCCTACAAGCATGGAAATATGGTGCGGGAAGAGATCTCCACATTTAAACCTCTTTTTTCTACTCTCTATTCTCCAAATTTCAATATTTCTTGTATGACTGATTCTCTAACCCGATTCCTAGTTGAAATCGATCAAGCAGATCGAGAAATCGACTTAGCAAGAGCAGCATTACTAATTGCCCAAATTGAGTATCCAGATCTCGATCTTGATCGATATTTGGGAACACTAGAAACAATGGCAGCGGCAGTATCTCAAAGGTTGCCCAAAACCAGATACCCGCTCAAAGTTATCCAAACTATTAATCAATACTTATATACAGAACACAATTTTCACGGCAACGAACAGGACTACTATAACCCCAAAAATAGCTTTCTCAATGATGTCATCGATCTCCAAACCGGAATTCCACTCACTCTAGCTTTAGTTTATCTAGAAATAGCTAAACAGATCGACTTCCCAATGGTGGGCATCGGGATGCCAGGACACTTTTTGATTCGTCCCGACTTTGAAGATAGCGAAATATTTGTCGATGCATTTGATCGAGGTGAAATATTATTTGCTGAAGATTGTCGCCAAAAATTGATGAATATCTATCAACAAGATCTGCCGATCTTACCACCAGAAATCCTCCAGCCAATTACCAACCGACAGATCCTCTTTCGGATGTTAAATAACTTACAGTCAATCTATCTCAATCAACCAAATTTCGAGAGAGCCTTGGTTATTAAACAGTGGATTGAAAGCATTCTTTAGGAGTTGGGAGTTCGGAGTTCGGAGTGAATAAAAGACTATTCACCATTCACCATCCACCATCCACCATCC
>JAJAYU010000350.1 GCA_026786125.1 Chamaesiphon sp. | reverse complement strand
TCCCTTCTGGCATCGCTCGGCAACCCTTCCAAAATGGGACATCACCATTTGTCCAACCTAACTGGTACTTTATTTTTAAGCAAGTCCCTTAGCAACCTCTAAAGCTGCTGCTACTACCCAAAAATGTTCATCCTGCTGGAGCTGGGCGATCGCAGTCCTTGTCGCTGAATTTTGGAGCCTTTGGAGGGCGATCGTTGCCCGCCAGCGGTTGCGCCAGGATGGATCATGACAGAGGGCTAGAAGTAATGATAATGCTCGTGCTTGGAATGGTGAATTTAGCAGATGCCCTAGAGCTAAAATTCCGACCTCTTTGACGGATTGGGTGTCATCGGCGATCGCAATTTCAGCGGTGGTTAGCAGTTCAGCCTGGGCGTTGGCATCAATCAACAGCGGAATGATACTTTGACGCACCAGCCAGTTATCGGTTTTCTTGAATAAATCTACCAGTAATGGGATGGCTCGATCTCCAAAATCGACGATCGCATTTGCCGCTTCACCCATCACATTGGGATCGAGATCCCTGGCGATTACGCCTGCTAATAATTGAAATGAATCTTCGACGCGATGATTGCCTAAACCCATTACCGCCATTCGTCGGTGCATAAAGTCGCTAGATTCCAACAGCCGCGCCAGTAGGGGTACGGCGACATCGGCTGGAACTTGGGCGAGTCGATCGAGTGCTGCTCTTTGTTTATCGATCGCTCGTCCTCGTAAATCTCGATCGATCTGCTCTAAATCTAGGGGTAATTCATCGTTGTCAGACATGCAGTTGGTAAGTCGGAGGAGCTAGATTTACGATTTTACACTCGATAGCGATGAAGGGGGATCTGAGCGAGTAGAGAAATTGATCGCTGATGACAACTAAAACGACTGATCGAATAGTATTCTTAAAACTATCCACACCCGATCGCTAATTGATAATTTCTGCCTGATGGTCATTTATTTTGTCTTCTTGACGATTTCTGCTGCTACTTACGCGCTGTTTAGTCTGGGGTTAAATCTCCAGTGGGGTGTGACGGGACTGATTAATTTTGGGCATGTCGCGTTTATGGCGATCGGTGCTTATAGTACCGTGTTGCTGTCGATGCAAGGTGTGCCGATTCCGATCGCAGCTTTAATCGGTGCTGGTTTATCAGCATTATTGGGCTTAATCATTGGTCTTTCGACGCTGAGATTGCGGGAAGACTATCTGGGGATTGTGACGATCGGGGTGTCAGAATTAGTCCGGTTGGTGGCGAAAAATGAGGCTTGGCTGACTAAGGGGACTTTTGGGGTGCAGGGCTATCCGATTCCATTTACTTGTCGCGAAGCGTATTCGTTAAACATGTTATCGATTACTTGTCCGACTAATTCCCAGCCTGAGTATGCGGTTAAAATACTTTTGATTGTGTGGTTGACGGTGATTTGTGGATTGGCACTATGGCGATTGTGGTTGTGGATGCGATTCTCGTTCCGAGAGGCTACGCCAACGGAACTATCACGGGTAGTGCTTGGATTGATCTGCGGTATTTTTGTGTTAACGGTATATGTTTGTGGTGCTTTATCTCTCTACACTTACGACCCACGCGCAGGATTGATGTTATTGACTTTAACTACATTGATGGTAGTTTATATCGGTTTAGAAAAATTGGTTCATTCACCGTGGGGACGGGTATTAAAAGCAATTCGAGAGGATGAAGAAGTGCCCAGAGCTTTGGGCAAGAATGTGTTCTGGTATAAGCTCCAAGCATTTATGCTCGGTGGGGCGATCGCTGGTATTTCTGGGGCATTTTATGCTTGGCAATTTAGTGTTTTCCCTGACAATTTTGAACCGTTAGTTACTTTCAACGCTTGGATTATCATTACGATCGGTGGAGCCGGAAATAATCTAGGTACGGTAATTGGAGCGGCGATCTTTTGGGGCTACTATGAGCTGACTCGAACTGATTTCTTCAAGGGAATATTTAATGCTTTACATCTGGATGATACTCAGCAAGGAGCCTTTCGGATCATGATTATTGGACTAATTTTAATGTTGTTAATGGTGTTGCGTCCCCAGGGTATTTTGGGTAAGAAAGAGGAATTGACCCTGGGCAGGTAATTAAATATGTAGATCTGTAGGTTGGGTTGCGCGGAGCAAAACCCAACGCGCACACCAGCATCTTAGAAATGTTGGGTTATCTCCTGTAAGAAGAGGCTATTGCTAGGGCAAACGCTCCGCTACCGCTAACATTCTTCAACCCAATCTACGAAATACTCTAGAAATGTTGGGTTGTCTCCTGAAGGAGAGGCTCCGCCAACATTCTTCAACCCAACCTACGAACTAAAATCTAAATTTTCTATGTCAAATCAATATATACCAATGTCTACTCAACCATTACTTTCAGCGCAGGGATTGTGCAAAACTTTTGGTGGTGTGAAGGCTGTTCAGCAGGCGGGAATTGAAGTAGCGGCGGGGAGTATTACGGGTTTAATCGGCCCAAATGGAGCGGGGAAAACTACGTTCTTTAATTTATTATCTAATTTTATCCGAGCTGATTCTGGTCAGATTGAATTGAATGGGGAGAGAATCCATCATTTGCAATCACATCAAATCGCCAGATTGGGAATGGTGCGGACATTTCAAGTCGCTAAGGCTCTGTCGCGGATGTCAGTATTGGAAAATATGATGCTGGGAGCCAAAGATCGGGCGGGTGAGAAGATCTGGGAAGTATTGTTGCAACCAAAGCTAGTGCAGGCGCAGCAACGAGAGTTGAAGGATAAGGCGATGTCGATTCTCGAATCGGTGGGGTTGAGTGCGAAAGCGAATGATTATGCGGGGGGATTGTCGGGAGGACAGCGAAAGTTGCTGGAAATCGGGCGCGCGTTAATGGCTGATCCGAAGTTAATTTTATTAGATGAACCTGCGGCGGGGGTAAATCCCCGCTTGATTGAGGATATTTGTGGTCATATTCTCAATTGGCGCAAAGGTGGGCTAACTTTTTTGATTATCGAGCACAATATGGATGTGATTATGACTTTGTGCGATCGAGTGTGGGTATTGGCAGAGGGAACTAATCTCGTGGATGGCACACCGACTAAGGTGCAGAACGATCCAAGGGTAATTGAGGCTTATTTAGGGATTGATTAATCCTTAATTCTTTACAATTGTTTTCAATTTTAAACAGATCCTCACAAGTTCCTCAAGTTTGCCCGCTAGGATATTGTTCAGGTAGTTGAGTTTCCAGATTGTTTCGTTTAGAACAGACATCGAACCTTTAAAATTAACAATCCCAAGGCACAGGCATCTAACATCATGATTGAAAATATTAATTTTCGGACAGGAATTAGCACATCAATCTTGCAAGCCGCTCAAGTAGCCTTCGCAGAAATTCCTCTCAAATTTCATGCAGTTAATCGTCAGCATCGCCCTTTAAAATCTCGTGCTGCGACCCGAAACTTAGGGCTAGATCAGGGCTTAGTCAGTCCAAAATCAGTAGAAATCGATCCTCAAACACGGATTTCCGAGCTAGATTCGCCGATTAACCAACGTCAATGGCTGTTGTTGGGAAATCCACTGTTGGCTAGCTTGGTGACAAAGACAATTGGCGATCGTTGGATCGACGATTTAGAGCATCTCCAACAGCTAGCACCCCTCGCTGAAGATCCATTGCTCCAATCGCGGTGGCGGGCGGTTAAGCAGCTAAATAAGCAGGCTCTGGCTAGCTATTTAGAGCGGGCACAGGGAGTCAAAATTAATGTCTCGTCACTATTTGATCTACAGCTTCAACCGATTGTCGAACAGCAGCGACAATTATTGAATATTTTGCATATCATTACGCTGTTTAATCAAATTAAACAGCAGCCTGGAATTAATATTGTGCCGCGCACATTTATCTTTGGAAATCTGGGCGAAATTGAACCGATCGAATCTAATCTAGATCCAGATTGTCAACCACAACCGAATCCTAATCAAGAGATAATTAGTTTAATTAAATCGCTGGCACAAGTATTTGCCCAGGATCCTGATATCAATGGCAAATTGCAGGTAGTCTATGTGCCAAATTCTGCGGGGTTAACCACTCAGATGTATGCGGCGGCTGATTTGACTCAAGAAATTGCAGCGGCGGCGATCGAAGATATCGATCTCACTAAGCTAAAAGCAGCAATTAATGGAGTACTATCGCTCGGTAGTTTGGGCAAAACTAATTATTGGTTGCAGCAAGCAGTCGGCGAGCAAAACTATTTCAGCTTTGGCTTACCAATTCCTGAAATAGCTTTATTCAAACAATATGGTTATGACCCTTATAACTATTACAAACATTATCCAGAAATTCGCCAAGCAGTTGATTATTTGCTGACTGGATATTTCACACCCGAACATCCGACGCTGTGCCAGTCTTTGATCGATACCCTGTTCGGTACCGACGATCAGATGGTTGTGGCTGATTATATTTTCTACACTACTTGTCAAGCACGGGTTAGTACTACTTATCGCCAACAATCACTGTGGACAAAAATGTCAATTATGAACGTTGCTGGGGTAGGATAGAGAAGATAAAAGTGGTGGGAAATTAGGAGTGTTGAGAGTTGATCAAAAACATCATCTCGTCGAAAGTATCGATCGGGTTCGCGGCTGCTTTATTAGTTGTAATAATTAATACGATTGTTGCCGATCGGAGTATTCGGCAGATTGCGGCTAATAATCGCGCGCTCGATCAGATTCATGCGGTGGTGATGAAGATTGATTCACCCTCACAACGACTTCGCTATCAAGCTAAATTAGCCGAACACGATCAATTGCAAGCTGAGTCGAGACAGAGTCTAGAAGATGTCAAAATCGCAATTAGATTTTCGGGTTTATTAGACTTGTTATTCTTGGTTTTTTTGTATGGATTGGTGAATTGGGATCTCACTAAAAAACAACAAGTCAAATCAATCTTACTCAGTTCTGTAGCTGAATTTGAAGAACTATATCACAGTGCCCCATGTGGTTATCATTCTGTAGATCTAGCTGGAAAAATTATCAGGATTAACCAGACTGAGCTACAAATGTTAGGCTATGTAGAAGCCGAAGTTGTTGGTAAAAACATTGCAGATCTGATTGCAGCTGGAAGTATTGAGTCAATGCACCAAAGTTGTTTAGCACTCAAAACACATGGCTCGGTTCATGATATTGAGCTTCAAATGGTGCGAAAAGATGGTCAAATTGTGCCAGTTAGTGTAACGGTAGTCAGCGTTAATGATGCTAATGGTAATTATCTCGGCTCCCGTGCAACTGTAATTGATATTAGTGATCGGTTAAAATCCCGCAAACAAGCCAAGCTATCTGCGGAAATAGCTCAAAAGATTCGTCAATCTTTACAGTTGGATGAAATTCTGCAAACTGCGGTAGCAGAAATCCAGAAACTATTGGAAGTAGATCGAGTTCTAATATTTAAGTTTGAGCGAGATGGATCTGGCAAAGTAGTTCAGGAAAAAGTTTTAACTGGTTATCCAGTAGTGATGGGGAGTAAGATTATCGATCCTTGTTTCGATCTCAGTTATCACGATCGATATAGTCATGGTCGAACTTATAATGTTGCTGATATTACCCAAGCCGGATTTGCGCCTTGTTATGTCGAATTTTTACAACAATTTGATGTGAAAGCTAGTGTGATCGTCCCAATTCAATTACACGATCAATTATGGGGGCTATTAATCGTTCATCACTGTCAATCGCCGCGAGCATGGCAACAAAAAGAAGTGGAAGCGATGTCCCAAATTTCCACTCAAATTGGGATTGCCCTTGCCCAAGCGCAATTATTAGAACAAGAACAACTTCAGCGGCAAGAGTTGGCTCGATCGAATGCTGAATTGGAACAATTTGCCCATATTGCCTCTCACGATCTGCAAGAACCGCTACGGATGGTGATTAGTTATTTACAACTATTGGAACGTCGCTATCATGGCAAACTCGATCGCGATGCGGATGAATTTATTGACTATGCGATCAATGGTGCCGTGCGGATGCAAACTCTAATTCAGGCATTACTTAGCTATGCCCGCGTCAGCAGCCGCAAGCAGCCCTTTGGTGAGGTTGATTGCGAGATCGTATTCCAAAATGCCATCTCCAACCTCTCCGTCGCAATTAGGGACAGTGGAGGGATCATTTCTCACGATCCATTGCCAGTAGTTTGGGGGGATGCTACCCAATTAACTCAGGTATTTCAAAATTTGATTGGCAATGCACTTAAATTTCGGCAAGCAGCAGCTCCCAAAATTCATGTTAGTGCCCAGCCAATTAGCATCAGTACCGATCCGCCCAATCTCACCATCGATTTGAACTTGGCATCGACAACAGCAACGATAGAGCCACCTAGTGCATGGTGCTTTGCAATCGCGGATAATGGAATTGGGATTGAACCACAATATCTCGATCGAATTTTTGCTATCTTCCAACGGTTACATACACGAGTCACTTACCCAGGGACAGGGATTGGACTAGCAATTTGCAAAAAGATCGTCGAACGGCATGGTGGTACAATCTGGGTAGAATCTACGCCGATCAATTCCGACTCCGTGTTGTCACCATCTTTACCTGTGCCACCAAGTCATTATGGGTCGGTATTCTACTTTACAATCCCCGCGATAAGTAGTATTTCCACTCAATATGCCAACAAACAGCCGCACGATTGAAATCTTACTAGTTGAGGATAATCCTGGTGATGTCAATCTCACCCGAATTGCTTTAGCAGATCGAGAAATCAATGTTAATTTAAGTGTGGTAACTGATGGGGTTGAAGCAATGAATTTTCTCCATCGTCAGGGCGAATATCTTCATGCTATTCATCCCGATTTGATTTTACTAGATTGGAATTTGCCCCGCAAGGATGGATCGGAAGTATTAATTGAGATTAAAGCTGATGAAAGATTTCAACGCATTCCGATTATTGTACTTACCACTTCTGAAGCTGAAGAAGATATTCTCAAGGCGTATAATCTTCACGCCAATTGCTACATCACCAAGCCTGTAGATTTCAATAAATTTGTCGAAATCATTCAATCGATCGAAGATTTTTGGTTCAAGATTGATAACTTGCCCCCCGGATAGGGGGACGCGGCGACTGGGAGACTGGGGGACTGGGAGACTGGGAAACTAGAGATAATTATTTAATTAACCATTCACCATTCACCACCCACCATCCACCATCC
>JAJAYU010000349.1 GCA_026786125.1 Chamaesiphon sp. | reverse complement strand
GGGGAGTATCATAGTCAAGATTTGATCGGTTTACCTGTTTTTCATCAGGTAACAGGGGTAGAAGTTGGTGTAGTTACAGATATTTTTACGGCTGGACATGAAATTTTGGTCATTAGCGCAACTCAGGCTAATGGCAAAACGGCTGAAGCAATGGTGCCGTTTGTCAAGGAAATCGTGCCAACAGTCGATCTGACTAATCGGCGAATTGAAATTTTGCCTCCAGCCGGATTATTGGAGATTTATTTGCCTAGTTTTAAAGCAAAGCCGGAACACACTTAGAATCTTGTTCCTGCTCCTACGGGAACAATTTCGGGTAAATAACCAACAACAACTAACAAATAACTAACGGCGAAAATGGAACAGCTCAACAATGCATTTACCCTGTTTTTAAGCCTATTAGTAGAAGCTATCCCTTTCCTATTGCTAGGAGTATTGTTGTCGAGCATCCTGCTGATCTGCATTGACGAAAGATGGTTGATCGCACACGTGCCCAAACAGCCAATTTTAGGGGCATTTGCAGGTAGTTGTATTGGATTCTTATTTCCAGTATGTGAGTGTGGAAATGTACCTGTCGCTCGGCGATTAATTACGCAGGGGGTGCCAATGCCAGTAGCGATTGGCTTTTTACTGGCGGCACCAACAGTTAATCCAATTGTAATTTGGTCAACTTGGATTGCCTTTCACGATCGACCAGAAATCGTAGTATTAAGGGTAATTTTCTCCCTGTTAATTGCGACAATTGTCGGTTATATTTTTAGCGTCCAAAAGGATCTTAAGCCGATTCTCCAGCCCGCGATCGCTTTAGGGATGATTCGTGCTCAACCTCAGGTTAGCACTGGTTCTAGTCTTTTAGATGGAGGTGATTTCATGCTGGGTAGTGCTGGTGCAGCCTCAATCAGGATGACTCAAGATCTGATTCAGCCGCCACAAAGATCGATCCGCGAGAATATTAATTTAGTCCTGGACAATGTGGTTCAGGAGCTGCGAGAATTGGGAGGTGTATTAATATTAGGTAGTGCAGTCGCAGCAGCAATTCAAACTCTGACACCAAGAGAGCTGATTGTTAGTTTGGGGGAGGGGCCGATTTTATCGATTATTGTGATGATGTTGCTGGCTGGATCGATTTCGATTTGCTCCACAGTAGATTCGTTTTTTGCACTCTCTTTTGCGGCGACATTTACTAGCGGTTCGCTCCTCGCATTTCTCGTGTTTGGACCGATGTTCGATCTCAAGAGTATTGGATTAATGTTATCAATATTCAAGCCTAAAGCAATTTTCTACCTATTTGTGATCGTGACTCAATTAACGTTTATTTTCACCCTATTCGTCAATTTCCATGTCAGCTAAAACCCCCAAAGATCGCTCCAATCTGCGGAAGTCATGGTTAGATATCATGGCGATCACTGCATGGGGAATTTTACTGCTCAAATATGCGATCGATGGAACTTTATATATTCTCATCCATCCCAGTTATTTTCTCCTTGTGAAAGTTACAGGTGGTTGTTTATTATTAATTGTGATCCTTCAAGGCTGGAGACTATATCGAGGAAAAATTGTTAGCTCTCCAGAATTACATGCTAGCTTATTACCTCAATCTATAACCACAATGTTACTGTTGGGTACTGCAATCACTGGGCTAATTATTACGCCTAAATTATTTACGAGTCATACTGCCATTTAACGAGGTATTTCGGCTGAAGCTGTCACTGTCACCCGCAGTCAAACCAAAGCCTTTCGAGTCGCAGTCAAACCAGAATCCAGAACTCTGGTAGATTGGGTCAGAACGATCAATAACTACCCAGAACCTGACGCATATTTGGGTCAAAAAGTGAATATTAATGGGTTTGTCTTCCACCCTAAAGATCTTCCAGATAACTACCTGCTGTTATCGAGATTTGTGATTACTTGCTGTGCCGCAGATGTTTATCCCGTCGCAGTAACAGTCAAATTTGTAGGTACTCGCCAAACCTATCCCCAAGATAGTTGGTTCCAAGTCAAAGGCAAAGCGATCGTCGAAACATTTGCTGGTAATCGTCAACTAGTAATCGAAGCTAGTGAAATTAAGCCGATTCCGGTGCCGAAAAATCCTTATCAAGAGTGAATCACCGATCCAATCAATCCTCTTGACTCTCCCACTACGGTTAATCAGCCATCTTCTATCCCTTTATACACTTTTTCACTACAACTGTGACCCCGACAAAACCCTTGCTAGCACTAGATCGAATTGCCATGATAGTGATGGCAGGATTGACGATTGTCACCCTAGTTTTATTGTGGAGTGGCGATCAAACCATGCCGCAGGTGCGGGATTTCAATTGGCAAAATCGCAATATTAGTGCTGAAGATACCGCATTTACGCTGACATTTAATCGATCGATCGATCGTCCCAGCGTCGAAAAAGGACTTCAGATCCAACCACCACTACCTGGCAAAATCAGTTGGGCTGGGTCTAGATTGGCTTATACCCTCACAAATCCAGCCCCATACGGTAACGCCTATAAAATCAGTTTGCGAGGTGCTAGAGAGATAATCAACAAGCAGCGCGGCAAAGAAATGCTCCCCTTTGAGGGGCAGTTTCGGACACCCGATCGAATGTTTGCCTACATTGGCAGTGGACAAACAGACAGGGGCAGGATTGTAATCTATAACTTCAAGACTCAGAAACCAATCACCATCACCCCCGCAGGGTTAGTTGTGACTGATTTCAAAATTGATAGCCACAGTCAAAAAATCATCTTCACCGCAACGGACACCAAAACGCTACAAAATGGTCAACCGGCGATCTCCAGTCAACAGGTTTATAGTGTTAGTACTGGAGTAGTCCCGCGCAATGGTGAGACTCAATTCATACCCCCTGGTAAATTAGAAACAATCCTCGACAATCGGGAATATCAGAACGTCAAATTCGATCTCGCACCTGATGGTACCAAAATAGTCGTCCAGCGAGTCAGTCGGAAGAATCCCAGTGATTTTGCCCTCTGGGTTGCAGATTTAGATAAATCTACTCCTCCGACTAAACTCAAACAAAGCGGTGATTTTGTGATCACTCCAGATAGTACGGAAGTCGCTGCTGCCGTGGGACAAGGCGTATCAATTTTCCCGATTACACCAACCAAAGGTAGCAATTTGGACTTCTTGCCGAAATTCGGTAACGTACTAAGTTTCGCTACAGATGGTACCGCCGCAGCAATGGTGGAATACAACAGCGACTATACCAAATCACTATTTGTCGTCACCAATCAAGGTGTTGAGCAGCAGGTATTCAAGACAAATGGTTCGATTTGGGATGCGAGATTCTCCCCCGCCAAAGATATTATTTACTGTTTGGCGACTGAACTCAAAACCAAGGGTAATACCAGTCAAGAAGAACCTTATCTAGCTGCGATCGATCTCAAGACTCAAAAAATCTTATTGATGATGTTGCTGCCGATTCAGCAAGGGATTCAGATGAGTCTAGCACCAGATGGATTGGCGGTGATGTTTGACCAAGTGGATCGAGGTGAAAGTACTAATCAAATTATTCAAGGCACTAGTAATGGCATTATGTGGTTATTACCGATTTCACCTAATATTCGCGAACAGACTACTCCCGCAAAAGCGGAGCGAGTACCCCTTTCTGGTTGGCATCCCCGCTGGCTGCCGTAAGTATGTTGATTCACCATCCACCATCCACTCAATTAGAAACTAGTCAGGGATTGAGCTAAAATGACGATCGAGTCTTCAAGCAGCATCGAGTTATGGAAGCCAGTCCAGCCCAGATTAGTCAAGCAGTTCAAAATCTCTACGATACATATCCCTTCCCGCCGGAACCGCTACTAGACGAACCGCCGCCAGGGTTTAATTGGCGATGGCAGTGGGATGCGGCTTACAATTTTTGTACGGGACAGATGCCCAGCCGGAGCGACATTAGAATTTTGGATGCTGGCTGTGGAACGGGCGTAAGTACCGATAGTTTGGTACATCTCAATCCCCAGGCGCAGGTAACAGCGATCGATCTCAGTCCAGGTGCCCTCAAAGTCGCCAGAGAACGCTGTCAGCGATCGGGTGCAACGCGGGTAGAATTTCATCATCTGAGTCTATTTGATGTTGCCCAGCTCCCTGGGGAATTTGACCTAATTAACTCGGTGGGAGTGCTGCACCATACTCCAGATCCAATTCGCGGGATTCAAGCCTTGGCGGGTAAGTTAGCCCCTGGTGGGTTGATGCATATTTTTGTTTATGGCGAATTGGGGCGATGGGAAATCGAATTGATGCAAAAAGCGATCGGCATGTTGCAAGGCGACAAGCGTGGTGACTATCAAGATGGAGTGAAGATCGGTCGATCTGTCTTTGCCTCACTCCCTGAAACTAATCGACTAGTCAAGCGGGAAAAAGAACGCTGGGCGATGGAAAATCACCAGGATGAATGTTTTGCAGATATGTATGTTCACCCCCAGGAGATTGACTACAATATCGAGACATTATTTGAACTAATCGATGCTTCAGGATTAGAGTTTATCGGTTTTTCTAATCCTGATTTTTGGAGTCTTGATCGGCTCTTAGCCAAAGCTCCCGAGGCACTAGAACGTGCTCAGAAGTTAGATATTCGCGCCCAGTACCGACTAATTGAACTACTCGATCCAGATGTTGCTCACTATGAATTTTTCCTAGCGAAGCCACCCTTACCACTAGCAATAGATTGGTCACAAGATGAGATTTTTCTCTCGGCTATCCCTTTTCGACACCCCTGCATTGAAGGTTGGGAAAGCCAGCACGTCTTTAATTGTGATTGGAACCTGATCAATCTTACCGATCTGGAATTTGCCTTTATGCAAGCTTGCGATCGAAACCAGCAGGATCAATTAACGGTTCGAGATATTTTAGCGAGAGTTGAACTATCTATTGATGATGTTCGATCTCTTTTAGCTAATAAATTGATTATGTTGAAAACCAATAAATAATAATTAATTATCCCAGATAGCCAACTTCTCTGAGAAGTTGGCTATCTAATTTACTTAGAAATAATTTAGTGTATGTCTGTAACTGTTCATTTTTTACCTGATAAAGTCACTGTAACTGCCGAGGCTGGTGAATCATTGCTCAATGTTGCTGATCGAGCGGGGGTAACGATTCCCACTGGTTGTTTGATGGGTTCTTGTTTTGCCTGTGAGGTGGAAATTGAAGGGCAGGAACACCCTGTTCGGGCTTGTCTGGCGAGTATCCCGATCGATGAACCAATCCTGATCGTACGTCGTTATGACGATCCGATCTGGTAAGCTAGCGCACAATTGCTGAAGGGACGGTGATTCCAAGAATCACTACTCCGAACTTATTTCAGACAAATAGCTGATTGTGGTATCTAGTTAGACCGAGATAAAATTGACACCATCAAACTTACACCCGTAGCCAGTTGCTAAATATCAGTAAATTTTCAGTTTCGTAGACGAGCCGAAATTAGCTACAATGGGAGGCTGTGTCATAACTTTAATGAACAGCAATCAAGTAGGAGGTTTCTATGTCTCGCGTATGTCAACTGACTGGTAAGAGAGCTAATAATGCAATGGCGGTTTCTCACGCCCACAACCGCAACAAAAAACTACAGCAAGTTAACTTGCTGTGGAAACGTGTGTGGTGGGAAGAGGGCAACCGTTTTGTCCGTTTGAAGATCTCAACCAAAGCAATCAAAACTATCCAACTGAAAGGTTTGGTAGCAATGGCGAAGAGTGCAGGTGTCAACCTCAACAAGTGCTAGATTTCTAGATCCCCCGCTGGGGGCATCTGGCTGTCAGCTTCTTGGATGCGATCCAGCCCCAGCGACTTAAAATGTTTCTCCATCATCAAGTTAAAGAGTGGCTAATTAACCGCTCACAGCCTCAAGCAGCAGGGTTTACCCTCTCGGAGGTATTGGTTGCAATTTTACTCGTTACCACCTTTGTTGCCGTAGCAATGCAGGGGCTAGTGGTAGCGATGTTGCTCAAGTCGAAAGCTTTGCAGATCGCTGAAGCAAATCGCTGGGTACAAGTAGATTTGGAGCAAATTCGATCGCAAATAGCCATCAGTCAACTTCCGCTCAATCCTCATCAGTCTCGATGTCATCCAGCTAGTATTGATGCTGGATTCGCCGACTTAATTAGGGATAATCTGGCGAAGGGAAATGTAACAGGAGCTAGTGATTACAGCCTGATTCCCCTTGTCGAAATCAGTCAAATGGGCAAAACTTTTCAAATTGCTCGTACTGTGAGTATTCCAGCTACCCCAGAAAATACTGAAGCCAAGATTCTGGGCATCCAATATACAGTCACTCCCAGTAATGGGAGCAACTTGCAGCAGCCAATTCTCCACTTCTACACGGAGGTGATGCCTGATGCTGCGCTCTACTGTCAGTAAGCATCTGGGTTTTACACTAATTGAATCGCTAGTTGTTGTCACAATTATCGGTATTTTGAGCGCAATTGCTATTCCGAGTTTCATCGCTGCCCAAAATCGTGCCAAGTTAAATCAAGCAACAGAAATGGTGGTAGCTAGTCTCCAACAATCTCAGCAAGAAGCTATCCGTCGCAATCAAAGTTGTACGCTCACCCTCGATAAAAGTTTGAATAAAGTCTTGGGACAACAAGGGTGTTTACTTTCTGGTGATGTCAATTTACCAGATCCGATCAATCTCGACTATACAGGGGCATCTGGCACGATTCAATACGGAATTCGGGGCAATACGACTACGAATAAATCTGTGATCTTAAAAATTAAGGGTAGCGATCAAAATGCTCGTTGTTTCACAGTTTCTGCTCCATTAGGAATTATTCGGATGGGTAGTTACGATACAAGTACTAGTACTGGTAGTTGTCGTAAATTTAGTTAGTAGTTAGTAATTGATAATTAATAATTGATGATTGATAGTTATGATTAGATATTGCTTGACAGTTTTAAAGAAAAAGAACAGCTTATACACTATAAATATTAATCAAGCTGGCTTTGCTTTACCTGTAGCGATCGGCATGGGCTTAGTGATGATAATTGTTGCTGCTAGTATGATTGGACGTGCTCAGAGCGATCAAGTCATCACAAATTCGCAACGAGAAACTAGTCGAGCTTTAAGTACCTCCGAAGCAGGAATTATTCGGGTTCAATCATTTCTCGATCAACATAAAATATTAGCAACCAAGAACTTAGATAAATGGTCGAATACACTTGATAATTTATCACCATATCAGGGAACTTGTCCATTAATAAATCTAGTTACAGCTAAGCAACAAACTGAGCTATTTAAAAATAGTAATTGGATTAATCTAGATCATAGCGATCAAAATAAAGGTAGGTATAAGATCGTTGATTACCAGTATCGAGATGGAATTGGCAAACTAACTGTTGCTGGAGAAATTGATGCTTATAATACTACTCAAAATAGTGCGAAAAGCACTCTAACAGTTGAAATCCCAATCGGCAACGAATCTGCAAAAATAGCCCCACCAGCGTTGTGGGCAAATACATTTAATCTGAATCCAAGTCAAAAAATTACTGGACAAATCCAAGCAGTAGCTTGTCCCCAATTACCAAACATAGATCCAGATGGAATTGTCGGTATAGATTTTAGTAATATATCACTCATTAGTGGAATACCTAGTGGGCAGATTATCGCCGATCCATTTACACCAGTCCCAGCTCCTAAAGTTGCTCCCCCTAGCGCAATTTCATTACCAGCCATTACTGCTTCGATCCAATTACCGCGATTGAGATCGATCGATATTCCCGATCCAAAGGGTGAGTATCATTATCTGGTAGACGTAGATGATCCTACTTCTGGACACTCAATTAAATTAACAGATCTCGATCTGGTTACAATCAATGTGAATGCTACTCAAAAAGTAAATCTCTATCTGAAAGGTAATATCGATTTAGCAGGCAGTCAAACGCGTAATGTTAATCCTGTTCATCCTAATCTACGCATCTATGGTAGTGCTCAAACACTGAAGTTTAGCATCCAAGATAATGCCTCAATTACTGCATTCATTCATGCACCATTTGCTGATGCTAAGAGTATCAGTTCTAGTACTCCCAACCTAAATAAAAACATTACTGGTGGATTGTGGGTAAATAGTTGGAACTCCGCTACTAATCTAAATGAAATTCCTATTATTCAATCGGGTGATTGGTCAGATTTTGGGATATCTAAATTAGAACAACCAGCCCAAATTAGTCCAGTTAGTTCTTGGAAAAGAGTAGGTAATTAATTGATGAGATCTGAAATTAGCAAAATAAACAAACTTGAAGTAGGATTTACTCTAATTGAGTTACTACTTGCTCTTGCAATTACAGGGATAGTAATTTCTCTCACTGGTAGTGGCTTGTACGCGCTGATGAATGCGAATCAACGCAGTCAAAACGAGACTACAGAGCGACTAGACTTAGAACGTGCAGTAGCTTTTATGACTGATGAGATTAAGATGTCTCAACAAATAACTAAAACTATTCCTACTCCATTTACTGGAGCTACCGGAATCAAAGGATTTAATCCAGCATCGGGTAGTAGCGGGATTAAGCCAATTTTAGTCCTGAAGCCAGCTCTAAATAGTAAATTAAAAGACCTAATTGTTTACTATTTAGCAGATCCGCCTAATGCTAGTGTATGGTTGGGACCTAGAGTAATTTATCGCTGGGGGCCGACACTATTGCAGAATGGGAATTATAGTGACGGTAATAATCAAGATATCTCTGGAATCTCAGCAACTTCGACTATTGAATATTTTAATGAGGTTTTAGTCGATCAAATCAGCGATCAAGTTGCGGCTCAAGCGAATACTGCTTGTGAGGCTAATTATAGTGTTGCTGTACCTACCATTGCCGATCGATTGGGATTTTATGCCTGTATTGCACCAGATCAGAAATCAGTTAAATTTTGGATTTACCAGCAGACTAAATCATCTGCCAAAAGTACAATGATTAATGCTTTAGTCGTAACGCGCAGTAATTAATTTTTCTTATTTCTTAAATATGACAATAGTAATTAGTGCCGAACGACTGAACATAATTTACAACCATGCCGAGAGTATTTATCCCGAAGAATGCTGTGGTATTTTATTAGGTATAATAGCTGGTATATCTAAAACTGTGAGCGAAGTCATCCCGACAATTAATGATTGGCAAAGAACTGTATCAGACGAAGTAGATCGAAATAAGAATAGTCGATATACGATCAATCCATCTGATATTTTCACCGCACAGAAACGAGCGCGAGATCTCCAGCTCGACATTATTGGCTTTTTCCATTCCCATCCTGATTATCCGGCAATTCCTTCGACTTGCGATCGATCCCAAGCATGGGAAACTTATTCCTATCCGATTATTTCAGTAATTAATGGTAAAGTTAGTGAAATTAAAAGCTGGGTATTAGATAGCGACGGTATATTTCAGCTAGAACAAATTCAGATAACAATCTATCAATAACTCCAACTTCTACCGTTGAGTAGCTCCATGAGTAAGCGGATCTAAAATCTGATTTAGTACTCGTAATTGATCTGCGGTACCCATACAAATCAACATATCTTGAGCCATGATAATCGTCTCTCCAGTTGGGCCGACGATCAGATTACCATCTTGCCTTCTGACTGCCAATACCAACGAACCAGATTGAGAACGCAACCGTGCTTCTCGTAATGACAAACCAGCCACTGGACAAGTTTGAGCATCGATCAAAAACTCCTCCATATAGAAAGATCGATCGCTAGCAACAATCCCATCCATAAAATCCATCACCTGGGGGCGTAGAGCCGCCGCAGCCATCCGTTTTGCGCCAGTGATGTAGGGTGATATAACTTTGTCAGCTCCAGCCCGTTGGAGCTTCAGCACAGCTTCTTCATTACTCGCTCTGGCAATTGCCCGAATTTTAGGATTGAGGGTTTTAGCAGAGAGGATAATATAGAGATTTTCAGCATCAGAAGGCAATGCTGCTACTAGACAAACAGCTTTTTCTACACCCATTTTTAGCAGTGTCTCATCGAGAGTCGCATCAGCTTGAATTGCGCTATATCCTTCTGCCTGTGCTATTCTCACCTGCTCAAGACTAGCATCGGCAATCACAAATTCTGTTCCCTCTGCTGCGAATTCAGTGGCAATCTGTCGCCCAATCCGCCCAAATCCACAGATGATAAAGTGTGATGATAAAGATTCCACAAGTTTTCGTTGTTGCTTAAGTCTTCTGCCTTCGATAAAATAGCCTTCAATCAACGCTTCGGTAAATCGATTGACGATATAACCGATCGTAATCACCCCAGCTAAAATCAAGGCAATGGTGAAAATATGCCCCTGATCTCCCAACGGTTGGGTCTCACCATATCCGACAGTGGTGAGAGTAATAACGGTCATATATACCGCATCTAACCAGTGCCATCCCTCTACAAGCCGATACCATAGCGTCCCAGTCAGGAATACTAATCCGAGGGCAAAACCACCCCGTTGCAAGTCATTTCTGATTCGACGATATTTCTGTTCGACGGAATCCATTCAATTGGTGGATGGTGGATAGTGTGGAATCTAGTCTAGAAGCAAATATGGGTATTGCTAAATATATCTAGTACAGCAATACCCATATTATGCTCTGACAGAGAATCCCTAGTCGATCAAATTACAATCCAGGAATGTTTAGTCCGCTGGTGAGTAGTTCCATCCGTTCGCGCATGGTGGCGGTGGATTTTTCGTAGGCATCCATCATGGCTGCGAGCACTAGTTCAGAGAGTTCTTCAGGAT
>JAJAYU010000348.1 GCA_026786125.1 Chamaesiphon sp. | reverse complement strand
ACGATGGCGGCGGGTGCATCATCCCCACCCATTGCGTCAAGTGCGATGCGTGCGCGAGTTGAAGCCATTGATGCCACTGATAGAAACCACCAAAATTCTACCAGAATATGGTAAGTCAGATCTCGATCAAACAATAACAGCACCAAAACTATAAATTGGTAGAAATTGCCCCAACTGGACAAGTGGGGATACATTGCTCACAGACGATACAACGCGATCGAGTAAAATTCAGCCGGAATGTCTCAGGATCGAGATTTAGTGCTTCCGTCGGACATACGCCAGTACATAGCCCACAATCGACACAGACATCCTCATCGACAAAGATTTCCTTATTTGCCGTCGATACTTGAATGCCCTGAGAGCGCATCCAATCAATCGATGCATCTAGCTCATCAATATCCCCAGATAGCTCTACCACCAATTTCCCAATCTGGTTGGGTGCTACCTGGGCGCGAATAATATTTGCAGCGACGTTAAAATCTTTTGCCAGTCGATACGCAACTGGCATCTGAATCGCACGTTTGGGGAAGGTAAGAGTAACCCGTTTTTTCACAATGGGAAGGAGATAGGAAGGCAGGATCGAGCAGTTCTATTTTAACCTGAGTTCGTCGATCGGGGAGATAGTTTTTAGGCTTTAGGTAAATGTCCCTTGCCATTCACTATCCACCAATTTAAAATCCGATTTACCGCCAGTTTTGCTAATCAATCGAATATTTTCAATTTGCATTGACTTTTCTAGAGCCTTAGCCATATCGTACAACGTCAAAGCGGCGATCGATACCGCAGTCAGAGCTTCCATCTCTACCCCAGTCTCCGCTTTGATGGTAATGGTCGATCGAATCTGGAATCCTGGTAACTCTAGATCGGGTGTCAATTCTACCGATACCTTGCTCAAGGGAAGCGGATGACAGAGTGGAATCAGATTTGCCGTTTGCTTCGCCGCCATGATGCCTGCAATCCTAGCAGTACCTAAAGCATCACCTTTGGGGGCATTACCAGCTAGAATTGCTTCTAGCGTAGCCATCGACATCCGCACCTGACACCCGGCTACGGCGGTGCGCTTGGTGACAGTCTTATCCGAGACATCCACCATCATCGCTTCGCCTCGATCGTTTAAATGGGTAAGTGGGGCGTTAGCTTCGACTTTCAGAAAAGTTTTGCATTTTTGGAAAAAGGTATGGTATAGTTGAAGACGGATGAGGGCAAGTAGCTCAGTGGATAGAGCTTCTGACTACGGATCAGAAGGTCGGGGGTTCGAATCCCTCCTTGCTCACTAATATACAAAGAAGACAGTGTTTGGTACTAGCTACCGAGCACTGTTTTTTTAGCTACTTTGTTTCAGGATGACTATCAAGACAAGCATCACCACTCATTTGATTAATTTTGTCAATCATCTGATAGAGTCTGCCAAAATCACGCCGGTCGAACTTGAAGACTAATCGTGGTAAATCTCTGACTGTCAAATCGTCTAATTCATCCGGTAAAGCAGTAGTTTGGCAGATCTTACCGCTAGCTACTAAGTCACTAAATTCTTGATTGAGAAAATCCAAATCTCGATCGCAAATCGCCACTTTCAATCGCAGCACAAACTGATCCCCCACATAACGGCTGGAATGATACACCTGATAGAAATTCCGAATTACCTCAGCCGCGACCTGAATGTCATCGGTAATCGTATACAGCTTCAGATCCTCCGCACTAATCCAGCCTGTTTCAGCGAGATTCTTGCGTAAATAACCATCCCAATCCCGCCAATATGTACCGCCAGGTCGATCAATCAGCACCAATGGGACGGGGCCATAGCGACCAGTTTGGCACAGTGTCAATGTCTCCAAAGCCTCATCCTGGGTGCCAAATCCACCTGGAAAGAGAGCGACAGCATCACTCTCGCGCAGAAAGAACAATTTACGGGTAAAGAAGTACTTAAACGCGATCGATTTGGGGTCGCCAGCGATATATTTATTAGCCCCTTGCTCATAGGGAAGCTGAATATTCAACCCAAAAGAATTTTCGGCTCCGGCTCCAGCATTTGCTGCTGCCATAATGCCACCCCCAGCACCTGTAATTACCATGAAGCCTTGCTGGGTAATCAGGTGCGCGAAGTCATAGGCAAGCTGATATTCAATGGCGGTGTCGGGAGTCCTTGCCGAACCGAAGACGGCAACTTTGCGAATATGTCGATAGGGATAAAAGATCTGGAATGCTCGTTCCATATCGCCAACCGCCGCACTCAGAATCTTCCAGTCCAGTCTGTCGATCTCTGTGTCAGCTAGCCGTAAAATCGACTCTAGTGCGCGTTGAATCCACTTACCGTGCTCCATAGTCGGCAATCTGTCGATCGTCGCGATTAGGTCATTTTTGAGCGCAGATAGAGGATCCATAGAAGAGTTAGGAGTTAGGAGTTGAGAGTTAGAAGTTGGGAGTTTATTTAGGTATCGATCGCTATGTATTCACACAAAAAACGTCCCTAACCTATTTTAGGCTGAGACGCAGACACTTGTAACCGAGATATCCTTCCTACTTGTCTAGAAAGTTACAAATATTTTTCGACGGTATTGGACAAAGTTGCTTTGGGAACTGCACCAACGACAGTATCAACTTTTTGACCGCCTTTGAAAATCATCAGGGTGGGAATACTGCGGATGCCATATTGACTGGCAACGTTAGGATTATTATCAGTGTTGAGCTTAAATACTTTGATTTTGCCTTCATACTGAGCAGCGATTTCATCAACCACAGGCCCAACCATTCTACAAGGGCCACACCAAGGTGCCCAAAAATCTACTAATACCGGAATTTCGCTATCCAGGACATCTTCTTTAAAAGAACCGTCTGTAACTTCTACTGCTGACGACATAGATTCAATCCTTTTTGTTAGTAGGTTTGCTCAGTTTATATCCAATTTTATCACTAGGAGTTAGAGTCTAGGGATTAGGAAAATAATTCGTAATTAGTCCTAATCACTAGCTTCCAATTGGATGGGATCTAAGGATTGGGAACACAATTGACTAGCTACTCCCAACTCTTAACTCCCAACGCTTAATAGGTTTCGACGTGCCAACGACCAGCACGCTTCATTTGGCTGCGATATTCAGACCACTTCACGTCGGACTTAATTGCGGCGTTGGTGAGAGCGGCATCAATGCCTGTTTCCATCCCTTTGAGTCCACAGATATAAACGTGAGTTTTCTCTTGTTGAACTAGTGACCACAGTTCGTCCGCATTTTCAGCGATCCGATCTTGGATATACATTTTACCACCCTCGGCATTTTTCTGTTCGCGACTGACAGCATAAGTCAATTTGAAGTTATCAGGATATTTCTCCTGAATTTCTTCGAGTTCGCCTTTATAGAGAATGTTGGGAGTTGTGGCTACGCCAAATACTAACCAAGCTAAACCTTTGAATTGGTATTCAGGATTAACATTGCGTTCGTTGTCTTTAAACATCCGCCACAAGTATGCGCGGAAAGGTGCGATTCCAGTTCCTGTTGCCATCATGATCACTGTTGCTTCAGGATCTTCTGGTAGGAGCATTTCTTTACCTGTTGGGCCAGTGATTTGGATATCATCACCAGGTTTGATGTTGCACAGGAAGGTAGAACAAGTACCTTCAACTTCTTTGCCAGTTTTTTCGTCTTTGTACTCTAGTTTGCGGACACAAAGAGAGACAGTTTTGTCGTCGATATCGTCACCATGACGGGTGGATGCGATCGAGTACAGGCGAATCTTGTGATTTTTGCCTTTATTATCTTTACCTGGGGGAATGATCCCGATACTTTGTCCTTCAAAGTATCGCAAGTCTCCAGCCGAGATATCAAACTTGACATGTTGCACCATGCCAATGCCGCCTTCAGCTAAAAGTCCATCATTGGAGACACATTTACCAACGAATGGAGCATTGGGACGATAGATGTTTACAGGGACATCAGCATGTTTTTTAGCGGCAGGTGCAGGAGCCGCTGCGGGTGCAGGTGTCGGTGTGGCTGCCACTACGGGTACTGCTTCGGTTGGGGTGACTGCGGGTTCAGTACTGGCAACGGGATTTGGTTCACCAACACTAGCCAAAGGCCGAATACTCAGGATTTTACCGCCCAAGCTGGCAATTCGCCGCATTTCTTGCTGCATCCGCCGATATGGTACGGTGATGAACTGGCTGCCGCTGATCCGAATTTTATCATTGCTACTATCAGCAGATTGGTCCCGTAGACCTGTGATTTCGTAGACATACATGCGGTTATTCGCTGATGTGCTACCAGCATTACCGCTTAGACTTGGATTGTACATTGGTATTTTATATCTCCGAACCCAAATAGGTGAAATTATAATTTAAGTTACTTCAGCAAATCGCGCAGGATTTCTGTGAGCAGCAAAATTAAGATGCAGGCAACCTGCATCTTATAAACATATTCCAGCTAGAATACCGTAGCTGCGCCCCACTGCACAAGAGCGAATCGGTCGATTTCACAAATTTTGGCTCTCCGTAGTATAGATCTGGAATTTACCATCAGCGAGCGACTGAAGACGACTAGATTGATTGAACCGATTGCAGCTATAATGTTGGCGGAGTATTGTTTTAAATCTTAATTGGCTACAGATTAGTCCGATCGATATTCAAGGTAAGAATCGGGATCAAGTGTATTGAATCTTACCAAATTTTAGTTGATTGATCGCGATCTGGAGACCGATTTGAGGGATAATCGATTGGGATCGATATAAAATCGATTTAAAAATTGTTCTATCTGCTAGTTCAATGGTGGGGCAGATTGAGGTAAAATCTTATCTCATTTAAATACTTACACAGAATTTCGATATAAGAGGATAGCTATGACCAGTAAGGTAGATCGTGTGGTGGTAATTGGCGTTGCTGGAGACTCTGGCTGCGGCAAGTCAACATTTTTACAACGGATTATCGATTTGTTTGGGAAAGATTTTGTTACGGTAATCTGTTTGGATGACTACCACAGTCTCGATCGATACCAACGGAAAGAGCAAAAAGTAACTGCCCTCGATCCCCGTGCGAATAACTTCGATCTGATGTACGAGCAAATCAAAGCTCTCAAAAGTGGTCAAGTGATCGACAAACCAATTTACAACCATGAAACTGGTCTAATCGATCCTGCTGAAAAAGTCGCACCGAACCATGTTGTTGTAATCGAAGGATTACATCCACTTTACGATGAGAGAGTACGTGGCTTAATCGACTTTAGTGTGTATCTAGACATTACCGACGATGTGAAAATCGCCTGGAAAATCCAGCGCGACATGGCAGAACGCGGTCACAGCTATGATGATGTACTAGCGGCAATTGAATCTCGTCGTCCTGACTTTGAAGCCTATATTGAGCCTCAACGTGGCCATGCTGATATTGTAATTCAAGTTCTACCTACCAAGCTACTTGATGACAAAGAAAGCAAGCTGCTGCGGGTGCGCCTGATGCAACGTGAGGGTATTGCTGACTTTGAGCCTGTTTATCTATTTGACGAAGGTTCGACCATTGATTGGAGACCTTGCGGTCGGAAGCTCACTTGTAGCTTCCCAGGCATCAAAATGTTTTATGGGCCAGACACTTATTACGGACATCCCGTATCAGTACTCGAACTCGATGGACAATTAGAGCAACTAGAAGAAGTCAGCTACATTGAGAGTCACCTCAGCAATATTTCAACCAAGCATAAAGGTGAAATGACTAGCCTCTTGCTCCAACATAAAGAGTATCCAGGTTCCAACAATGGTACTGGTTTATTCCAAGTGATGGTTGGTCTGAAAATGAGAGATACTTATGAGCGGTTAACTGCTCAAGCTAAGGTCGCTGCGAAAGTTTAATTAATAGTTAGCTTTTGTGATTAAAGAGAGAGAGTATTAAATACTACTCTCTCTTTTTTGGATCAGATATGCCAGCAGTCTGTAAATTTGAATGAGATATTGTTAAGATAGTGTCGATCTGATTTGATCGCTATTGCCATGATCGCCACCACGACAAAAAAACTGACTAAGACAGAATTTTGGACGTTAGCAGATGCTAGCGATCTCACGTATGAATTAATCGATGGTATCGCAGTAGCTAAAATGTCTCCTAAATATTTTCATGCCAGATCTGCTCGTCGAATTCTCAATATTTTAGAAGAGTGGGCAAAAGATCGCGGTCGCGCCGAAATGGAGTGGGCCTTTGATTTGAGCGATAGCTATACACCAGTACCGGATTTGATTTACGTTTCATTCGACACTTTGCCGGAAAGTTGGAATGAAAATACGGCTTGTCCCGTACCACCAGAACTTGCAATTGAAATTATCTCTCCTGGACAAACTTTTGGACAAATGATCCAAAAAGCTAGTAGTTATTTAACTGGTGGTGTATTGCAAGTTTGGGTAGTAGATCCAGCGGCTAAAAGTGTTACGGTATTTTATATTGATCGTGCACCAAAAACTTATATGAATAGTGAAGTAATTACCGACGATCTATTTCCTGATTTAGCAGTTGAGATTGATCGGTTATTTTAGGCTTAGTTTTGATATTTTAGACGATCAATTTTGAATTTTAGTTTAAAGTCTGTTAATAATATATTCAGAGAATTTCTGAAAATATTTCTCTTCTTAAATCCCTATTGATAGTGAATGAAAATTAAAGCAGTAATTTGGCAAGAAGACGGTGTGTGGTGCGCCTCTGTACCTGCATTGCCAGGATGTCATACATGGGCAGAAAACTACGATCTGCTCCTGGAAATGCTAGCAGATGCGATTCAAGGTTGGTTAGAAGTTGCTAGCGAACGCGAAGAAATAGAGCCTGAAAAGCAACTAGTAGAACTATCACTATGAAATCTGTCTCTGGAAAATAACTCTGTAAAGTTGTAGAATCTTATGGCTGGGTTCTCAAACGAATCAGGGGTAGTCATCATATTTACAGCAAGGAAGGAGTCGAACTCATTTTGGTAATTCCAGTTCATGGCAATCGAGATTTACCCATCGGAACATTAAGAAGCATCATGAAAGATGCAGAATTTACTGAAGAAGATTTAAATATTTAGTTCATCTTACTCTATACCTCACAACTTTTATGACTAACATTCCCGTTACAGTTCTGACTGGATATCTAGGTGCTGGTAAAACAACACTGCTCAATCGAATTTTGACTCAAGAGCATGGTAAGAAAGTCGCAGTAATTGTGAATGAATTTGGTGAACTGGGGATCGATAATCAGTTAATTGTTGATACTGACGAAGAAATATTTGAGATGAATAATGGGTGTATTTGCTGTACAGTTCGGGGAGATTTGATTCGGATTATTTCCAAGCTAGTGCGCCGCCGAGATCAGTTTGATCGATTAGTGATTGAAACAACTGGTTTAGCCGATCCTGCCCCGATTATTCAAACGTTTTTTGTAGATGAAGATGTCCAAAATCTGACTTACTTGGACGCGGTAGTGACAGTTGTTGATGCCAAACATATTAGTCAGCACTGGGATGCAGATGAAGCAGTAGAACAGATTGCTTTTGCCGATCGCATCCTACTCAATAAAATAGATCTGATTAGCTCTAAAGAGTTAGATATCCTCCAACACCGGATTCGTCAGATGAATGCAATGGCAAAAATCTATCGGACTCAAAATTCTGAAGTAGATTTAGATCACATTTTGGGTGTAAATGCATTCGATCTCGATCGAGCATTGGAAATAGATCCAGCATTTCTCGGCGAAGAACCGCACGTTCATGATGAGACTGTTGGTTCAATCTCATTGGTAGCTGACGGTT
>JAJAYU010000347.1 GCA_026786125.1 Chamaesiphon sp. | reverse complement strand
GGTACCCACTATGCTATGCGCCAAACCCACGGACATGCAATGATCATTGACCCTTGGGGAGCAATCTTAGCAGATGCTGGGGATCTACCTGGAGTGGCGATCGCCGAAATCAGTCCCACCCGCCTCGCCCGCGCCCGCGCTCAAATGCCATCCCTCCAACATCGAGTTTTTGCATAACTTGTAGGGTGTGTTGTTGCCTTAGCATAATGCACCAACACAATTGCTAATGGTGCGTTATCCTGCGGGATAACACACCCTCCAAATTTATCACAACAAATTTTTATGAATGCTAATAATATTCAACTACTTAATATCGGTGTCAGTCTGATTTTAGTACTGATGACATTCTTGTTCATTTTTCGGATCGTCCTAACTTGGTATCCCCAGGTAGAGAGTCAAAAATTACCTTTTAGTCTGGTTATCGCTCCAACAGAGCCTTTTCTAGCACCTTCTCGCAAGATCATTCCACCGATTGGTGGCGTAGATATTACCCCGATTGTTTGGGTGGCAATCATTAGTTTGATTCGGGAAGTTTTAGTCGGACAACAAGGTTTGATTACAATGATGAATCACTAAAATTTACGCGCGAGTTAACTCTACTCCATCTCGCCCATCAGATTCTTGAAAGTAAACCTTAACTTTTTCTTCACGGGAAGTTGGTAGCTTTTTGCCGACAAAATCGGGATGAATCGGGACTTGACGATGACCACGATCGATCGATACCGCAAGTAAAATCTGCTTGGGACGACCATATTCATTCACGGCATTGAGTGCCGCACGGATCGTTCTACCTTCATAAATCACGTCATCTACCAAGATTACCGTCTTACCATTTAAATCTACCGGAATATCTGTTTTACCTGGCGTTCTCACTGCGATCGAATCTAGATCGTCACGATAGAAGGTAATATCTAGAGTAGCTACAGGGACTTTTACGCCTTCTAAGATTTCAATCTGTTTTGCCAGTCTATTAGCTAATGGTACGCCTTTGGTCTGGATCCCCACTAGTACTACCTGCGCTAAATCTTGACAGCATTCATTAATTTCTGATGCTAGTCTCACAATCATGCGCCGAATTTCGTCAGCAGATAGAATTTCAACGATCGAGTTGGACATGATGGGTAATTGATAATTGATAATTGATAGTTAAGTTATGAAATCAATATTACTCATTAGGTAGTTTGGATATTTTCACAACTATTAAGGATGGTTGATGCTGATACCTTTGAAGAAGCTGTAGATTGAAATTAAAAATAAGGTGAGGCGAAATAAGTTACTAACTAAAGCATCGGGCAGCTTTGGCAAATAACGAGTGCCAAATTGTGCGCCTAATAAACCGCCAATTCCCAAAATTATACCTTGACTAAATAGAACATGACCATTGAGACTGTGTCCGATCGTAGCCGAAATCGCTGTCAGGACAACTACGCCCAGACTAGTCTGGATGGCGACCTTGATTGTCTCGCCCAATAGCAGCATCTGCAATGGCACCATAATTGCCCCACCACCAACTCCCACCAAACCAGCCACCAAGCCAGCCAAACTACCTGTCAAGATACCTGGTAGTAATTTTTGCTGGTTTGTGGATGGTGTGGTCGATTTGACCCCAATCAGTTGTTGTTTCAGGCCGACTAGATAGATATTTGTCAGCATCAATGCTGCGAATCCAAATAATAGCCAGTGAGCCGGAAGATACTGTGTCAGAGCTGCACCAATTTGAGCTGAGAGTAATGCGGGTAAACCGAGCAAGCCAATTTTGTGCCAGTCGATGTAGCCCATCCGCCAATTTTGGACACTTCCCGACAGTGACGTGAGTAAAATCGCTAGACTACTAGTGCCAATCGCCTGAATCGGTGTAAAGCCCAGAGATACCATCAATGGTACCAACACCGAGCCACCCCCAATCCCCAAAATCCCGGCCAGCAGTCCCGATATCACACCACCTAATACTAATATTCCCAAATCCCAGGGCACATTCAATCCTCTAGATATTGCAGAATATTAAGCTTATCTCGATCGCGCTGACAACCACCAACCTTTTTTCCTAACCTAGGATATGAGGATGATTGTTCGTGCCAACGTAGCAAGAATAAAAAGTTAGCTTTGGTTCGCCATCCACCATTCACCATCCACCATTCACTAATTTCATGGCATACCAGTGGTTTAAGTCTTTTCACATTGTCGGTTTTACAGTTTGGTTTGCAGGATTGTTTTATCTAGTGCGGTTGTTTATCTATCATGTAGAGGCAAATGAACAGCCTGAGCCTGCTCGGAGTATTCTCCAAGCGCAATACCAGATTATGGAAAAGCGGCTCTATAGTATTATTACCACACCTGGAATGCTGGTAACGATCGCGATGGCGATTGGGATTATCTCGACGGAGCCAGGGATTATTCATGAGCGTTGGTTACATATCAAGCTCGGATTGGTAGCCCTACTGATTGGCTATCACTTCTATTGCCGGAGCTTAATGAAAAAGCTGGTAATAAATGAGTGCAAATGGAGTAGTCAACAGTTGCGCGGACTAAATGAATTACCGACTTTATTTTTAGTGGCGATCGTCTTGCTGGCAATTTTCAAGAATAATCTACCTACTGATATTACTGGTTATGTAATTGTGGGATTGGTCGTAGTAATGGCAGCAACAATTCAGCTCTATGCCCGTAAACGTAGATTAGATGGCGAAAAATTAGCAGCAACTACACCTGAAGTAAACGCATGATTAAGTCGGTATATAGTGAACATTCATCAAATAGAATTTATCTACAATCTTAGCTGGTGGGCAATGCCCACCCTACGTTCTATTCTTATTTTCGTTAAAGCACCATCCACCATCCACCAATCATCAATCATAGATGCCAACTAAATCAAACTATACATCCACAGATATCCAATCAATCTTCAATCGAATTGCACCTGTATACGACAGGTTAAATAACGATCTGAGCTTTGGTATTCACTGGGTATGGAAACAAATGGCTGCGTCTTGGAGTGGTGCGAAAGCTGGAGCTATTTGTCTAGATATTTGTTGTGGTAGTGGCGATATTACTCAACTTTTAGCAAAACAAGTTGGTACCACAGGTACAGTGATCGGAGCTGACTTTGCACCTGCACAACTAGCAAATGCCGCAGCAAAGATCGCTGATATTTATCCACCACTAGATCAAATCACTTGGGTGGAAGCTGATGCGCTCAATTTACCATTTGCTGATGCTTATTTTGATGCAGCGACGATGGGTTATGGCTTGCGAAATGTTACTGATATTCCACTCTGTTTGACAGAGTTGCACCGCGTTTTAAAAGCTGATAGTAATGTGGCAATTCTCGATTTTCATCGCCCTAGTGGTAAATTAATTCGTCGCTTTCAGCAATGGTATCTGGATGCGATCGTTGTACCTAAAGCAGCCCAATTGGGAATGACTGATGAGTATGCTTATTTGAATCCTAGTCTCGATCGATTCCCCACTGGTACTGAGCAGGTAGAGTTAGGATTGGCGGCTGGATTTAGTCAGGCAACTCATTATCCGATCGCCGGTGGCATGATGGGTATATTAGTATTAACGAAATAGATCGATCGTTGATAGTTAGATGCTGCTAATTATTTGATTTCACAATATCTTCCAACTACCTGGAAAAGCTGTTCTATCTGAGGAAACCACGGCAGATGCTCTAGTTGGGAAACCCCAAGACCGCATTTTTTGCCCACAACCCCCAACTCTTCCGCGTTATAATTCTTTACAGAAGTACAATTTTAAGATCCACCCATGACAAAACCAGTACTGAATAGCTTTTTCCTCGGACGCGCCCTAGCGGAGAGCCTAAATGACAAGCTGGGTGAGACTTTGACCTATACCCTGAGCGAATTGGGGAAAATTAATGCCGAACAGGGCGAGAAATTGCGGCAGTTTACTCAAGAAGTGCTTGATCGAGCAGCACGAGAAACCGCCAGTGCTGGTGGGAACACTACTACAGTATCCGCTACTGGGCAAACCGTCGATGTCCAAGAAACGATCGACGATCTCCGCGCCGAAATTGCTAGACTCAGAGCCGAAATTCAAAGCCATCGCCAACAAGGTTAATCGCCAACGGTTAGTTGCGAGGAGCAGTAAATCATCAACCATTACCAACTACCCATATAAATTCCGTGACTGCTACTTCCGAATCCTACGTAATCTCTAGCGACGATAGATTATCTCTACCACATCAAGATCCTGTGTCAGAATTAGCGATTATTGCTGTTTCCCAAAATACGCCAGAGCCGCCACCGAGCAATGACAATCGCGCCTATCGGTGGAATCGGACTAACTATTCCAAGCGGCGGCGGAAGATTGATATCTGGTCATTTTTCCTAAGATTTTTGAATGGTTCTTGGCTTGATGGCAAGAAGTGGAGTTATCTTGGGGGCTACACGGAGGCAAAACAGGCGGCTAGGAAGCGGCGACAGGCGATTTGGATTCGGGATACGTTTTTGGAATTAGGGCCGACTTTCATCAAGTTAGGGCAGCTATTTTCGACCAGGGCAGATTTGTTTCCAGTGGAATATGTTGAGGAACTCTCAAAGTTGCAAGATCGGGTACCTGCGTTTAGTTATGCCCAAGTAGAAGAGATTATTACGCGAGATTTGGGCAAGAATATTCCTGAATTGTTTGCTAGTTTTGAGCGGGTGCCGCTAGCTGCTGCGAGTTTGGGGCAGGTTCATCTAGCACGGTTGCATACAGGCGAAGAAGTTGTCGTCAAAGTCCAACGCCCAGGATTACACAAGTTATTTACGATCGATCTGGAAATCCTGCGCGGGATTGCCAAGTACTTCCAAAATCATCCCAAATGGGGCAAGGGTGGACGAGATTGGTTAGGAATTTATGATGAATGCTGTCGGATCCTGTGGGAAGAGACAGACTATATCAGTGAAGGACAAAATGCCGATACTTTCAGAAGAAACTTTCGGGCGCAAGAGTGGGTCAAAGTCCCCCGTGTCTATTGGCGGTATTCCTCCACTCGCACCCTCACCTTACAGTACCTGCCAGGTATCAAAATCAGTAACTATGAAGGTTTAGAAGCGGCTGGACTCGATCGAGAAGCCATTGCCCGCCAGAGTGCCACTGCTTACCTGCAACAACTGCTCACCGATGGCTTCTTTCACGCCGATCCTCATCCTGGAAATGTAGCGATCGATCCACAAACTGGCGCGTTAATCTTCTATGATTTTGGAATGATGGGACGAATTGCGCCCGGAACCAAGGAGAAGCTGGTAAATACATTATTAGCCATCGCTGGCCGCAATGCCGATCGAGTTGTCCGAGGTTTAGTCGATTTAGGCGCGGTGTCTGCCGATGCAGATACCGATCCGATTCGTCGTTCGATTCAATACTTACTAGACAACTTTCTCGACAAACCCTTAGAAGCCCAATCGGTCTCCCAGATTACTGACGATCTGTATGATATCGCCTACGGACAACCATTTCGGTTCCCTGCCACCTTTACCTTCGTGATGCGGGCATTCTCCACCATCGAAGGGGTCGGGAAAGGACTCGATCCTGATTTCAATTTCATGACAGCAGCCCAGCCCTTTGCCTTTCAAATGATGAATACCAACGGTAGCAACACTCCCGACGCAAATACATTCCTCGCCGAAATCGGTCGCCAAGCCGCCCAGGTTGGCACATCCGCTCTCGGCTTACCCCGCCGTCTCGAAGACACCATCGACAAACTAGAACGGGGTGATATCCGCGTCCGCGTCCGTTCGAGCGAAACAGATCGTTACTTACGCAGACTGAGTTCGATGCAACAAAACACAAATTATACAATCCTTGTTGCGACATTTACATTGTCTGCTACGATGCTATTTGTCAATCAATATGCGATCGCGGCAGGGGTAATTGGGGCATTTGCACTGATCGCCATGATAGTCTGGTTTCGGCAAATGCGGAAACTCGATCGTCAAGATCGCCCGTCATAAATAAAAGATTTTACTCAGGCGAACTGGCAGCGAATTATCAGTCCCATCGTGGGTACTATGTAGTTGAGCATATTCAGCACTCAGTATCACCAATTCGCCCGCTCTACATCTGTCCATTCCAAGGTTTTGGCTTATCAATCGTCACAGGCAATCAGATTATGAAATCGCTGTTCACAGGTCTTACAGATAAAGGGATGGTCCGGAGTGCCAACCAAGATGCCTATCATATCGATCCTGATGGACGATTTTTTATAG
>JAJAYU010000346.1 GCA_026786125.1 Chamaesiphon sp. | reverse complement strand
GTTGCGGTCTACATATACTAATGTAACGAATAAATTTAATAATGGCAAGTACTTTGGAATGTTCGTAATCTCTCTTGTGGTTAGGTATGGATTTTGACTGTATCTGCTGAATCGATTCGGCTACTTTCGATCGGGTAAAGACTTACCTACTAGCGCGAGGTAGGCGTATTTGCAATGATCATGCCACCCATAACAGACAGTACATAGCAATATCGACAGATCAGTCCCAGCCATCATTTATAACTCTTACCACATGAACCGCTCTCAGCAACTCGATCGATACTACCAGCAGATCCAATCAATTATCCTCAGTCGCCAAAATCCAATTACGGGTTTGTTTCCAGCCAGTACCGCGATTACGGCTCATGGTGACTATACCGATGCGTGGGTGCGGGACAATGTATATACGATTCTAGCTGTGTGGGGATTAGCCTTGGCGTATCGCAAAGTGGATGCACCACCAGGGCGATTGTTTGAGCTAGAGCAAAGTGTGGTGAAGTTGATGCGGGGGCTGCTGTTTTGTATGCTGCGTCAGTCTGGAAAGGTGGAGCAGTTTAAACAAACGCAATCACCACTGGACGCGCTGCACGCGAAGTACAATACTCAGACTGGCGATGTAGTCGTCGGAGATGATGAGTGGGGACATCTCCAATTGGATGCAACGTCCTTGTTCGTCCTGATCCTAGCGCAGATGACGGCATCGGGACTACCAGGGATCTACACTTTGGATGAGGTGAATTTTGTTCAGAACTTAGTCTACTATATCGGGCGTACTTATCGGACTCCCGATTTTGGGCTGTGGGAACGGGGGGACAAAATCAATCATGGCAGTGTGGAACTAAATGCTAGTTCGATCGGTATGGCAAAGGCCGCACTAGAAGCAATTAATGGTTTAGACTTGTTTGGGGCAAGAGGTTCCCAAGCATCGGTGATTCATGTCCTGCCGGATGAGATTGCCCGTGCGCGGTTGACATTGGCTTCGCTTTTACCGCGAGAGTCGAGTTCCAAGGAGACGGATGCGGCATTGTTAAGTGTGATTGGATTTCCAGCCTTTGCCGTGACAGATCCGCTATTGGTAGCGCGGACACGAACGAAGATTGTCGATAAGTTGGAGGGTAAATATGGCTGCAAAAGATTTTTGCGCGATGGACACCAAACGGTATTAGAAGACAGCACTCGATTGCATTATGAGCCGGAAGAATTGCTCAAGTTTGAAGGGATTGAGTGTGAATGGCCATTATTTTTTACGTATCTATATTTAGATGCTTTATTTAGTGGCGATGCTGCGGGGATCGAGAAGTATCGCCACTTATTAGCAGGAGTAGCTGTAGATGTAAATGGCACGCCGTTGTTGCCTGAACTGTACATTGTGCCCCAAGACAAAATTGCTGCTGAGAGACTAAAAGCTCATTCGCAAATCCGAACTCCAAATGAGAATCTCCCTCTAGTCTGGGCACAGAGTTTGTATTTTCTGGGAGAGCTATTATTCGATAAGTTTCTCGCACCTGGAGATCTAGATCCATTAGGGCGACATCTGCGGATTGGGAATAAGCGACGGCGGACTGTGCAGATTGCCTTAATTGCTGAAAGTGAGGAGTTACAATTACAATTAGCTGATTATGGAATCGCCACTCAAATATCCGCACAGATCGATCCGATCCAAGTCCGGCAATCAACAGAATTGGCCGCAGCTTACGCTCAAATTGGTCGGAATGATAAACTAGGTTTGACTGGTCGTCCGGTGCGAAGATTGCGAAGCTTAACGACTTGCCGGATCTTTAATATTCGTGGCGAGACGATTGTATTTTTACCTGCATTTTTAGATCAACAACAGTTTTATCTGACCATCGACTACCATTTTCTCGTATCCCAAATCAAAGCCGAAATTGCTTATATCAGTGAACAATGGACTCAACTAGGCAGACCAACAATGACATTGTTATTGACTAAATCATTGTTGCAAGAAGGACAAGATGAATTCAAAAATAAACAATATTCATCACCACTACTGGCATTGATTAATGAGTTTAAACAAGGGAAGTGCAATGGTGTACCAATTCGATTAGGAAATCTGAATCAACTAAAACTGACCGCAGGTATCGAGCGAATTGATTACTTACATGACTTTGAATTCGATCGAACCATCGTAAGTACAGCCATACCTCAGCATTATTACCTCACCTACTCTGCTGGTCGCAATCAACCACTCACCAATACCCAAGAGTTCTTACTAGAAGCTGAAACCAATATTAAATTATTATTGACAGAGCTACGCGGATCGGTTAATTTATATCAACAAATTGAACTACTGCACACTTTAACTAAATTAGAAGGGCTAGATTTCAATACTGGATTTGGTGGTGCTGGTATCAATGTAACTGTCGCTAATTTACTCGATGAAGTTTACTTTAAAGCGGGTAATTTTGGCGATCGACCAGATTGGGCAATTGTCCGTTATGCAGCGGGATTATTAGACAAAGTTGATATTAGTTTATCCGATGCTGTTACTGATATTTTGATTGGTGGTAAGCAACTTACTGTCGGCATGGCTTATAGTGAAGCGGCGTTAATTGATGCGCCGATGTCTCATACCGAGATTGTTGAAAAGATCGATAAATTCTGTCGTGAAGATATTCGCGATCGAGTATTGACCCAAGAGATTATTATCTATCTGGGTTTACTAATCAAATCACAGCCAGCTCTGGTCAAAGGATTGTTGACATTAAGAGTTGGCTATCTGATTGTTTTATTAACTAGTGAACTAGTGATGGAACTAGGCATTACCCAAGATGAAGCCTATGAAAAATTGATGGAACTCAGTCCCTTTGAAATTCAGATGAGGCTCCATCAAGTATTAAGTGATTATCAAAATTTAGGTAATACTGTCTTTCAACAAGAGTCCTTACATCTCAACCAATCCCAACAACAAATTGAGTGGATTGTCAATCAATCAACCGAGCGAGTAGATACGCCTTCGATTGACTGGCGGTATCAACGTCGGAAAGATGGCGCAATTAACCGAGTTGATCGAGATTTCTATCCTAGTATCTGGCGACTATTGGAACACTGTAAAGGATTGACAGTCGGTGATAAATTAGAAAAACGCAATCGCTTAGATAGTGAAATAATCTTGTCCGAAATGACCGCAGGTGAGAAGAATTTCGCACTACGAATCGAGCATTTACTCAACAAGATCGTCGCACCAGAATATCGACAACTCAACATTGAAGCATTGATGGCACTAGCAGCTCTATCCGACCGCAATCCAGATTTGAAGATTGAAGAGTACATTGTCCTCGATGTTTTGATTGGACATGCGGTTCGACTGGCTTGGTTGGATCCTCATTCACCCCATGCTAGTACCAGTGAGCTAGATGCTAGTGCCTTCGCTTCGGCTAATTACGATCAATATAAGTCCTTTGCGTGGAGTGCCTTCTACCAAAGTTCTCCATATATCTGTGCAACTTATTTGGTTCGATCCTTGCAATTCTTGAGTCAATTGGCAGATAGTGAGCCTAAATCGGGACAATTAGTTTAGAAATGTTGCTCTAGGACAGTTTCGTGGGAATTTTAGATTTATGCATCTCTTTCCAGATTAGATCGTTAGAAAATTTACAAATCCCGTTACGGGCAACTTTTCCATGCTCATTTCAGACAAAGACTCAGATGCTAGCTCAAATCACCAGGATATTGGAGCGATGCAGATCCAATATCCGACAATCGTGACTGAATTGAGGATTGAGCAATCTCAAGTCACGCCAATATTTACCGAAGCCACGGCAATGGCGACTCGGCTAGCTAAAGCACCTGTAGCTATTTTGATGGTTACAGGTAAATCTGGCTGTCAAATTAGCTCGATCTCAGGCTTAGCGAAATTGGGTAAATTACCTGCAAATCCTGACTTACGCTCAGAATTAGCTGGATTAGAATATTGTTATGCTCAAGTGATGAGTAGTCAACATAAATTTAGCGTCGCTGATTGTCAGCAGCATCGACAATTAGCTCAGTCATCACTGGTGACAGTGCATGGAGTTCAGGCATACTTGGGCTTACCAATTGTCACTGCTGCCCAAGATCGGTTGGGTACGATTGCGATTTTAGACTTTAAACCGCGTCAATTCAACAATCGGGAAATCGAGACACTTCAAGTAATCAGCCGTTTAGTCGCTAGTGAATTTGAGCGCAGATTATTGAGTCAAGCTCAATTGGATCGATCGATCGATCATCCTCACTATAGTAAAGCTCAGGGCTTCGAC
>JAJAYU010000345.1 GCA_026786125.1 Chamaesiphon sp. | reverse complement strand
TTTGTTATTCAACTTCCAGCAAGCTACGGAACAATATCCACTCACCCACATACAGCCGACTCTACCACAAGCACAACTGATCGCGCTATTAATCAGATCGATCGGAGCTAGTCGTGTGTTGGAACTGGGGATTTTTAGTAGCTATTCTACCTTGGCGATGGCTTTAGCATTGCCGACTTCAGGCAAAATTATTAGCTGTGGAGTAGGGGGAAAACATCTCGATATTGCTCGCGCACATTGGCATCAAGCTGGAGTCGAAGATAGAATTGATTTTCAGATTGGTAGTGGAGTGGAGTTACTCGATCGAGAAATTGATCGCAGTCCGATCGAATATTTTGACCTAATTACGATTTCTGGACTCAAGCATCAATACCCACTTTACTATCAGCGAGCTATTAACTTATTACGCCCCAATGGATTACTAATCACCACTGATATATTATGGCAAGGAAAAGTTCTCAATCCTGATACTTACAATGATGATTTCACAAGAGGAATCGATCTTTTTAATCGCGAACTAGTTGCCGATGCACGAGTCAATGTTTCAGCACTACCAATCGGCGATGGTATATCGATCGCCACAAAGATTGCAAGCTCGTAAACGGACTTTATTTTTAGTTATCCATAAAATTAACTGCACCTTGTCGAAGTATTTTCCAGCCATTACTATTCCATTGAATTACTGTCGATGGCTGTCCGATTATAGATCTATCTAGATCTAGATCATCTTTAGTCTGGCTTTTACAGTCGAGTGTAAATACTTGTGGAAAATGATTACTAATTTCAGGCATAGTCAATAATGGCGGCTGTCCCGATAAATTAGCACTTGTCGTTGCCAATGCACCTGTTTGACGTAAGATCGATCGAGCAATATCGCAATCAGGTACTCGCAATCCAATTGTCTGATTTCTGAGCGGATTCATCACAGCAGGAATCAACTCGGATGCAGGCAATACTAATGTTAATGCTCCAGGTAAATATTGATCGGCAACTGCTTGCCAAATTTCAATTTCTCGATCTGTGCCAGTAGTAAATTGCCATAAGTCAGTAACTTCGCCTAACATCAAAATTAGCGGTTTATCTTGACTGCGTTGTTTAGCTTCAAATATCAGTCCAGCACATCCGGGGAGTGTTGCTAAAGCTGGAACAGTATCAGTGGGGAAGCTAACTAAATTACCAGATTTAGCTGCAATAATTAATTGATCGATAGAAATTTGAGACACTTGAATTAGTTGATAATTAATAGTTGATAGTTAGTAATGCACTAATACTTAATACCAGATAATTGCGATCAAGATAGCCACTACTGCCCCGACAATAGTATTGATCACATTTACTAATTCATTACTGAGCCAATCGATATCTGACTGTAGTGTGGCACCAATAACACTTTCTATATTAGTGGCGACAAAAGCTGCGATCGTGCAGATAATTACACCAGTAAAGGTAATCATTCCTAGACTATAAGCAATCAGCGAAATTAGAATACCCCCAATAATTCCGGCTAGTGTACCCTCCAAACTAATTGCCCCCTCAGTCCCTCTAGGCACAGGTTTTAGGGTGGTAATTAAAAATGTACTCTTACCATAAGCTTTACCGACTTCGCTGGCAGTTGTATCTGACAACTTAGTCGCAAAGCTGGCTACATAGCCCAAGATTAATAGTGATTCCCAGTCATGATCCAGCCAACCAAATGTAATTCCCCCTACGCCAATCGCACAAATTGTCGCAGTAAAAGCTGAACCCCAAACATTTTCTGGTCCTCTTGCTCCGCCACGTTTTTCGGCAATTCCTTCAGCTTCTTTTTGAGCCATGCCAATGCGGGTTACTGCCGAACCAACTAGGAAATAAAACATCACTACTGCATAACCACGCCACCCCAATGTCCCCCAGACAACTACACCCAATCCCCAGGCATTAATTGTCCCTGCTGGAGTGAGCAGCTTCTTGGGAATCACGATCGAAACTAGCATCAAAATCGAGTTGAGAGCGATCGCGACTAGCCACGGATTATTTATACTAAAATCTAACATACTCGATCGAGACCCCTGATATGGCTGATATGATCTTTCATCTGGCATTCCCGATTGAGAATATCCCTGACACCAAAACATTCTATGTTGATGGACTGGGCTGTACGGTCGGAAGAGAAGCAACCAACTCCATTATTCTAAACCTATATGGACATCAGCTTGTAGCTCATGTCAGCGAACCTTCTTCACCAGTACAAGCGGGAATTTATCCGCGCCATTTTGGGATTGTATTTCCGACATTAGCTGACTGGCAAGCATTACTCGATCGATCGACGCTACACCAGTTAAAATTTTATCAAGCGGCAAAGCATCGATTTCCTGGCGCGATTACCGAGCACCGAACTTTCTTTTTAGTCGATCCGTTTGCCAACTTACTGGAATTTAAATATTACACACATAGTGAAGCGATCTTTGGAGCTACTGATATTACTCAAATTGGCGATCTAACTGGTTGAGATAGTGCATGGGTGACTGCCTTGAGGACACGTTCGTCGGCTACCATCAGTGGGTGAGCGAGGACTGGAATCGATAGATCTGTCCCGATGCCGAGTTGGGAGCTGCTGGGCGGTAGGATAATCAGATCGAATGGTGTCCAGATCGATGTAAAGTTGAGCAATCTTAATCGATCGATATCACTGTTGAGATCCTTGATGAATTCACTATTTGGCTGCATTTGGATACAGCCAGGACGCTGGGAAAAGTATCCAGCAATCGTGCCATTGTTGGGAACCGAAATCGAGATAAATCTCTGTACCCGTTCAATTCCACCCAAGCGTTGCAGATAATAACGACTGACTAAGCCGCCCATACTAAACCCTAGCAGATCGATCGGCTGTTCAGGGGAAAAGGTTCGATCGATCAAATCCGCTACCTGTTTGGCTAATATTTCGAGCTTACTATCGCCATTATTGGGCGTGAGATCGATATCAGCAACTTGCCAGCCCAAATTATCGAGATGGCTGGATATTTTCTGCATCTTGTAGCTAGTATCCATCAATCCATGTACAAGCAGGATCGGATTACGCTGGGAGTTGCTAGTTACTTGCATGTTTAGAGAAGATCGTCTAGATCGATTCCGTGTGTTTTTGATTGTAGGATTTCAATCTGAGCGAAATTAGTGGTGGTGTGACAGTTAATCGAGTGTCTCAAAGCCTGAGGAAAGTGAATTTTTGTTAAACTTTGTAATCTTATCTTGCACTTGTTAGCAGTCAAATTTGATAATTCAAGCTATGTGAATAAGAGAGATAATTTACCGTGTTTAAAAGATTCTTTGGCAAAAAAAATGATGGATTTTTTCTCCAGTTAGAAGATGAGGACGCTACTTCAAAGCCAGAAGCTAAAGCCAAAGCGAAAGAATCGGCTCAACCTGCTGCGACTCCAGCCGCCGTCGTAGCTACCCCTGAAGTAACTCCAGCAGCTCCTAGTGCCGTTGCCGCAACCGCAGCCCCTGCTACAGGCACAGCAGCTCCACTCGACAAAAAAGTAGCTAAAGCTGAAGAGAAGGCTGCCGAGAAAGCTGCTAAGGCTGCGAAGCGAGCTGCTGGAAAAGCTGAAAATCCAAAAGTTGTAGCCCCAGCCCCTGTGTCAGCTCCAGCACCTGCGGCACCTGCAATTACCAATTTTGCGACTGATTATCTAATTAAACCATCTTCCATCAGTGGTCGCCGGATGCCTGGAGCCAATATGAAGGGATTTTTAGATCTAGCTCGTCAGGTTGAGAAACCTAAACCTTTTAAAGCCGCTGCTTCAGAACGCAAAGCTGAAAAATAAATAGCCTCTTGCACCAATAAATAAAGACGAGTAAAAGCATAGATTTTTGGGTACCCATGAAGGGC
>JAJAYU010000344.1 GCA_026786125.1 Chamaesiphon sp. | reverse complement strand
GCTGTGGGTTTAGTGTTGGTGGTTGGGGCAATCGATGAAATTGGTCAATTGGTGGTTGGACAATTACTTAAAAGTGGCTATCGAGTTAGAGCAGCGATTTCAGATTTGAGTTTGATACCATTTAGTGTGCCTGCAAATGTTGAGTTTGTGCAGGTAGATTTTAACAGTTTAAATTTGTCGGATCAGATTATGACTGGAGTTCGATCGATTATTCTTTGTCCCGATTCTCAGAATTCCCTATCACCAGCAGTTATAAATAATTTAATAGCGGCTGGGAGTACTTATTTAGATCCAGTTAATCAATTAGAATTGTTCGATTTTACTCAACCAGATGCCAATCTTCAGGCAACCTGGGGAGCTGTAGATGATGTGGTAATGGGCGGTGTGAGTGAGAGTGGGATTCGGTTGGCTGATGGTTTTGCGTTATTTAGTGGCAACGTTTCCACTGATAATTCTGGCGGTTTTGCTTCGGTGCGGACTCGCAATTTCGAGCCTAGTTTCAATCTGAGTAACTATCACGGAATTGAATTACGAGTTAAAGGTGATGGACAAAGATATAAATTATTCGTTCGGACTGAGGCGAAATGGGATGGGGTTGGTTACGCTCATTCTTTTGATACCATTGCCGATGAATGGATGACTATTCAGGTACCATTTCAGGATTTAGTGCCAATTTTTCGGGCTAAAACTGTGAATGATGCACCACTAGACACTACTCAAATTTGTTCATTGCAGTTGATGCTGAGCAAGTTTGAATACGACAAAGCCTTGAATCCTTGCTTCACGCCAGGTCTATTTTCGCTTCAGATCGAATCGATTTCGGCTTATGGTGGGCAGAATTTACCTCAATTAGTGGTGATTAGTTCGATCCCGCTACCAGTTGGTTTAGTCGCCAATCTTCAGGCGACAAATCTACCATACTCGATCGTCCAAGCTGGTAATCTAGATATTCAGATGGCTGCAATGATTGCAGTTAAATCACTCAGTCAAGCAGAAGCTGTCGGACAGATCTTCGGACATTGAAACAATATCAGATGATCTGCGTCCGAGAGTTATGAGCCGATAACGATGATCCCGATGGTGTGCTGAAGATTAAAATGGCATTCGTCATTTGCCAATATTAAGCCAATCGGGACAGAGTATAATCGATCGGCGAACTAGAAATAGTCACATAATTCAGACCAGCGGGATGTAGATACCATGAAACCAAGCAGCATTAATTCTGGCATCATCGCCGCATTGTGTGCGACTAGCCTCACCATCGGGATCGAATCAGTAGGGATTGCCGTTACGCCACCCGCTAAAACTAATCCAACGATTAAAACTACTCCCTTAAAACCAGTTACACCTGTAAGTACGCCAACTTATAATCCGCCAGCCGCAAAAACTGCCAAGATCATCCCCCTAGTCGCCGTACCTACATTGAGTCCAACCACGCTCAAGAACTTCACAAATCTCTATGGAGAGGTATTAGGGGTTAAATTCACCCCTAATCAGCAGCAAAGAATTGAGCAGCGGTTGAATAGAGAGTGGATGACAAATATAGGGTTGCGAAATACTGTGACCAAAACTATGGCGATGGAACCACAAATTCTCCGTGGGACTCCAGCCGAACGTAATCAACTTCAAGCTACATTAGTTGGAAACCTGCGGCAACAGGTGCTAGATGGCGATAGAGATGCACTCTGGCTAGTTTCGTTTTATGATGCTGCGCCCAAAAATTGGCTAGCACCAGGTAAACCGCCGTTAACCCAAATGACTACTGATATCAGTGCCGATGCCCTGTGTTTCATGGTAAATGAAGTTATGGGTAAATCAGTAGCAACAAACGATAGTAGACTCAAAAATGCGATCGCGACTAAGCTCACGGCTGAATATGCAAATATACCCGCCAATACCAAACAAGAACTATCCAGACTTCCCTCTGCTTGGTTAACATTCAAAGAGAATGATTGGGCGCGGCGCGGCAATGATTTCCGCGAACAAATGCGGGTTCATTGGGGCAAAAACCTCGAAGCTTATATTCCTGAGCTGAAAGAAATAAATAAACTCAGAGGCGATCGATTAGCAAAACTTAAAGCCGATCCTAACATTCAATGGGATCGGAGCAACTCCATTCAACGTCAAGCTGCACTACAAAAGTCTGAGCTAGATTTTCAGGCTAGTGTCCGCGCTCTACCACCAACGAAAACAGTTCAGTTAAACAACTATATCAGTACAATGGATGTCGCTAGCTCGATCGGCAATTCACCAACTCGCTATCCCCTAAGATTGAAAATAAAATAGTTTAATTAGTGGATAGTGAATGGTGAATAGTGGATAGTTTTCCCATCATTATTCCAACGCTCACACGCTTCCAACTGTCTTGAAAAGGTGCTTTACTTGGGGAAACCCCAAGACCGCACTTTTCGCTCCCAACTCCCAACTCCCAACTTTTCATGCGTATTCTTGTCACAGGTGCTAGTGGTTGCGTCGGTCATTATGTTAGTGAAACACTAATTCAAAATACCGATCATGAACTATTTTTATTCGTTCGCAATCCCGCTAAACTAACAGTAGATATCACAGCACGCCCTGGTATTCATGTCATCACCGCAGACATGATGGAAATTGAACAGCAAGCGGAATTACTCAAAACTATTAACGTTGCAGTCCTCACCGCCGCAGGCTGGGGTGGACAAGAAGCCTTTGATATTAACTATACCAAAACTCATATCTTGTTTGATTTGCTCGATCCTCAAGTTTGTGAGCAAGTCATCTATTTTTCCACAGCCAGCTTACTCGATCGCAACGGGAAACTACTAGCAGAAGCAGGTAAAATTGGAACAGATTATATTATGTCTAAACATCAGTGTTTAGATAAAATTACTCAGGCAGCAACTAAATCAGATCGATCTAATAATATTGCTTCAAAAATCACTACAGTTTTCCCAACACTAGTACTCGGCGGCGATGAGACAAAACCCTATTCTTTCCTCTCCGCTGACTTACCCAGTGTCACCAAATATGTGGGACTGTTGCGATTTTTCACCGCTGATATGAGCTTCAACTTTATTCATGCCCAAGATATCGCCGAAGTGATCAGACATCTGATTGCTCATCCTGAAATTGCGGATAAATTTAATCGACGGATAGTTTTGGGCAATCAAGTAATTAGTGGTGATGCTGGCATCAAAGAAATTTGTGGCTATTTCGGCAAAAAAAGTTTGTTTCAGATTAACCTATCAAATACAATTGCTAATTTCTTTATCAAAGTATTTAAGATTCAAATGGCTGAATGGGATCGATTTTGCCTAAATTATCGCCATCTTAGTCATGCAAATGCAGTTAGTCCAGCTACTTTTGGATTGGTTACTTATGCCCCAACGATTACGGAGATCTTTCGCACTCGTGGATTGTAAAATAGTTGGTTTTTAACATCCGATCTATTTAGTTTATCGGATGATTCGATCACTTTAGATCTAGTAAACCTTGCTCTTTCAACTTAGGATTGAAGCGGATTTCTGTCTTGACACCACGTTGTTGAAGTTTGGTCAAAATAGTCTCCTCCACCCGTCTAGCAACTTGCTTGAGCAACTTAATTTGGGCTAAACCATCTAAGTCATCAAAGCTGTCACTTTCGGCTGCTGTCATGGCATGATGGGTCGAAATCGGATCCAACCACACCGATTTAGCTTCAGCATTTCCAGTCGGCGTACTACCATTCTCAGCAACCCACGCTGACTGAACACTTTCCAGAAACGTGCGATTGGGCTTGTCGATCGTGGTAGCCTTGACCCAATAACAATGTTCTGGTTGTCTGACTAGATGCTGTTTGAGACTCAGATAAATATCTCGTGAATAGCCAACAAATTTTAAGACTTGAGACTCATCAAAGATCGCATAAATACCAATCTGATTTTGGTGTTGCTCTGGCAATGCGCCAGCATCATTAATATATGGTAACAACTCCAAGCTACCTAAACTGGGAAGATCGCTAGTCAATGACATAGTTTATAAGTGCTGTGTCTAAAAAATATGATTAAAAATTATGATCTGACGAGTTTACCTAAAGCCTAAAGCCCAATTCATAAATTGCACACAACCGACTGGGCTGAAAAATCTTCGCTGCAAACATGAAATTGGGCGGTACGTTGATAATTAGATGTGTTGATGACTGATGATATTGCTCTAACTCAGCAGGCATTCCCTTCGGGGTACCTGGACTATAGGGAACAGGTTGAAATAATATTTCAGTGAATACGATGGTTTCACACTTGGCTTGTTCAGCTACTTGCTGAAGAAATTTTTCACCAGTTAGTAAATCAAATAAGATTGCCTGTACTTCTGGCTCTAGGCTAAAACTACCATCGAAGTTCTCAATTACTTTTATTTTCATCGGCAGGTAGTTTAGATGCAATCGATGCTTTAGAACTAAATTATCAGAAAGTATAAATGGTGAGCATGACCCACCATCCATAATTAGATTTAATTATCCTCAACTAATCTAGACTTTCGTAATATCCTTTTCCTTCTCAGCTAATACCTGTTCAACTTTAGCTCCATACTTGTCAGTTAGTTTCTGAATTTTATCTTGGAGATCTTTTGACTCATCTTCAGATATTTCGCTAGCTTTCTCTTGTTTCTTAACAAAATCGATCGCATCGCGGCGAATATTTCGCACCGAAACCTTACCTTCTTCGGCGTATTTACCAGCCTGCTTGACAAACTCCTTCCGACGTTCGCCAGTTAATGGTGGAATATTCAGCCGAATTGTTGAACCATCGTTGTTGGGAGTCAAGCCAATATCTGACAGGGATAGTGCTTTCTCAATTGTCCCCATGCTGCTACGATCGAATGGTTGAATCGTAATCGTCGTCGAGTCAGGTGTCCCAATATTCGCTAGTGATTTTAATGGTGTGGGCGTACCATAATAATCGATCGTCACTCGATCGAGCAAACTAGCACTCGCTCGTCCAGTCCGAATCGTATTAAACGATCTTTGGACTGACTCCACCGCTTTCTGCATATGACCTTCAACATCAGCAAATTTCACAAGAACCTCCTACATAAGTACCAACTTTTTCACCCGCTACCACCCGCTGAATATTTCCTCGTTCGAGCAAATTGAAGACGATAATCGGAATATTATTCTCGCGACACATAGCGATCGCTGTAGTATCCATTACCCGTAAATCCTGATTTAGCACATGGGTAAAAGTCAGACTTTCAAACCGTTTTGCGTCAGGATTGAGATTAGGGTCTGAATCATAGATCCCATCAACTTTGGTAGCTTTGAAAATCACATTAGCATCGATCTCAGCCGCTCTGAGAGCAGCCGCCGTATCCGTCGTAAAGAACGGATTACCAGATCCCGCCCCAAATACCACTACCCGACCTTTTTCAAGGTGACGAATTGCCCGCCGTCGGATATATGGTTCAGCGACTTCCTGCATGGCGATGGCTGTCTGGACTCTGGTTTGGACACCTTTTTGTTCAAGTGCGTCCTGGAGAGCCATTGCATTCATGACTGTAGCAATCATCCCCATATAGTCAGCAGTGGCTCGATCCATGCCTTTTGCAGAGGCTTTGACTCCACGGAAGATATTTCCGCCACCAACGACGATGGCAACCTGAACACCACTGGCGACGACTTCAGATACTTCTTGCGCGACGGCTTGGACGATCGTTGGATCGATGCCATAGCCGAGATCGCCCATTAGGGCTTCCCCACTCAACTTGAGCAACACCCGTTGATAAGTCGTCCCCATGCTATTTATCTTCTCAACTCAAAATTTTCCCAAGTATACAATACCAGTAAATGGCGATCGAATGTTGGTATTGAGGGATTTATGATGAAGTCAGTTAACCGAAGTAACCTCCGAAAAAAGGTGAGCTAATGCCCACCTTTAAAAAACTTAAATTTAATCGCTAAAGCCTAAAGCCTAAAACCTAGTTATTCTCATTAAATTCACGGAAAGTCTGATAGAATTCGGTTTCTTCGTAGATATGACATTTATCAGTAATCTCTTTCATCATTGCCCAAGTGAACTTGCGTTCCTTGATATATTCGCCCCATTGATCCTTAATGATGGCGTGAGCTTCACGCAAGCGGTAAGAAGGAATAGCGGTGGAAACATGATGCGGTACATGGACATTGATGTCGTGACAGAGGAACTCAACCCAAGCTGGATAGTCACAATGTACGGTACCAGATAACTGAGCAATGGCTTCATTCCACTCGCCTTCAGGATTGAACGGAATATCTGCGGCAGTATGATGAACGATCGTAAAGGTGCTCATCCAGAAGTGATATACCAACCAGGGTATCACCCAAAACTTGACAAATCCCCAGATCCCTAGAGTCCCAATCATCACGGGAAAAATCAGTGCAGCACCGATAATTACAAACAAAGCTGAGAATTTGATATCCTCTCTAGTTTTGCCTTCAGGAAACTTGCGCCAGTCAAAGTGGACTGCGGCCCAGTGCGGTAAAGATGCCAGCCACCAGAGCCGACCGCGCATTGCTTGATAGACTACTTGTAGCCAAGCTGGGGCACCAGCATAGGCTTCAGGTCGCCACGGTTGCCAAGCATTGTCCACGTCCATTTTGTTGGTGTGTTTGTGGTGCTTTGCATGTCCATACCGCCAGCCGTGAAAAGGATAAATCAGGGTCAACATGAACAGATGACCGACGATATCATTGACCCTGCGGCTATTTGAAAAGGAGCGGTGGGCACAGTCATGTCCGATCACAAAGCACCCAGTCATTGCTGTACCTGTAAATATCCATGCCAGGGGCAGGAGATACCAGGGTGAGTAAGCGATTGCGGTCATCCCTAATGTGACGGTGACGATCGTTTTGACCGTCATCAGGAAGGCTTTGGTGTTGTCTTTTGCAAAGACTTCTTTTGGTAAAGATTGAACAATATGTTTGAGTTTAATCTTCGGGGACAGCACGGTGGCTGTATTCGATTCGATCGATAAAGTCATGTAGCGGGTTAGATCTCCAGGAATTATAAAGCACCGTTGCTACTACTGCCAATTAGACACCTTTCTATTCCCCTACATGGAGGCTCCGCCAACGGCAGATCGGTGGTAATTATTAATTTGTAGCCTAATTAGGTACCGTTTTGTTAACAATCATTAATATTTATATTACCTTAGTCTGGGGCTGGCGGCTAGTCAGTCGCTCCCCGAATTGCTGAATTTGCTATGCGTGAACTAGTTTGGGGATCAGTTGATCGAGAATTTGTTTCAATACCATCGCTGTCCAGTCGATATCAGCGGCTGTGGTGCTCTTTCCGAGGGTAATCCGGATTCCACCTACCGCATCAGTTTGGCTATACCCCATCGCCACAAGAATCGGGCTGGGTGTAAGTTTACCGCTGGCGCAAGCAGCTCCAGCACTGATGCCGATTCCCGCCAGGTTGAGGTGGCGGACAATGGTTTTGCCAGTGATTGGCTCTGATTGATGAGAGCGGGGCAGATTGAGGCAAAAGCTGAGGTGATGGGGGAGACGATGAAGGAGATTTCCGGTGGGGATCAGGGTAGGGCAGTCAGCGAGGAGAGTAAATAATCGATCGCGTAACCCAATCAATCGGATATTTTCTGTGACCAATTCATCGCTAGCCAATTCAGCCGCAACGCCAAATCCAGCTATTTGCGGTACCGCTTGGGTACCAGATCTTTGACCCATTTCTTGACCGCCACCAGCAAGGAGCGGGATAATTTCAAGCCCTGGGCGGATGTATAATGCACCTGTACCTTGTGGCCCATAGAGCTTGTGGCTAGAAATCGACAGCAGATCGATCCCCAGTTGCTGAACATCAATCGCAATTCTACCAGCAGCTTGAACGGCATCGGTATGGAAATAAACTTGATACTTGTGGCAAATAGCGGCTAATTCAGCGATCGGTTGAATGGTTCCAACTTCGCTTTGACCATAGATAATCGATACCAGTACAGTGTTTGGCCGAATTGCCAGGTCGAGATCATCAGGATCGACTCTGCCCGATTGATCGACTGCTAATCTAGTGACTTGCCAGCCTTGATGTTCCAGCCACCGAACTGGGGCACTAATTGAGGAATGTTCGACACTAGAGATAATCAAATGTTGGGGGGTATCATACAGATTTGCTACCCCCATAATTGCTTGATTATTAGCTTCAGTTCCGCCAGATGTAAAAGCAATTGCATCAGGATTAGCATTGATCGATGCTGCTACTTGAAATCTGGCTTGTTCGATCGCCGTAGAAGCCCGTTCACCCCATTGATGAATACTTGAAGGATTGCCCCATCCTGACATGAGGACTTGGTGCATAGTATCGATCGCTTCCGCGCGAGTTGGCGTTGTCGCACTATGGTCTAAATAAATCTGCATAGACTCAGGTTAGTAATTAATTGTTTTGTCAATTTTAGGTATTGTAGAGAAAGGGAATTAAAGTTTTTAAAGCGGGTCTTAGATCCTATTCTAGCAAAAACCCTATTCCCTATCCTCTCTTCCCTATCCCCTCTCTAGCTACCTGGTTTACAGATATTGTAGTCTTCATGTGACAGCACTTCTTTTGGTTGGAGAATGCCATCTCGTTCAAAGCACAACATCCGATAATTGCGGGTCACGGGAATGCTAATTACTAGTCGATTGTGGCGCAGCCTTTTGCCGCCAAATTCTCTATAGTTGCGACGATCTTGTAGCCCAATAATAATATTTCTAGCTTTTAAAACCACATGTGATGGTAAGCTCTTGAGATCGATCGGATCGAAGGCAAAACTATCATGCCAAGTCCGTTTTTTCTCTTTTTTTTCGTTTACATCTACTTCTTCTTGAAGGCAACGATGACAGATCTGCCCGTAGCCTTTATGACCGCATTGAAACATTTTTCGGTGTCTGCTCATGATATATTCCTCGATGTCTGATATAGTTCGTAAAAATGGTAAGTAAGCAGTTACAAATTAGCTGCATGGAAATTTTAGCAATGAAGTTAGATCCTACCGTTCTAGCTCGTTGAGATCCCAATTAAACAAATTTTAATTAGATCTTGCTGCTAGCTAGCATTATCGTTGGTTTCACTATTAGACTAACGCGCATCTCGCCGATCGCAACAAGAGCATCAATCTTCAATGTTAGAAGTTTATGGCTATCTATCAAGTGATCTTTGACAACACTTGCGTAATAAATGATACAATTAAGTACTTAAGTCTTAACCAAGTATTAGCGATCGGGTGTGTCACAGGTCATTACTAGATTAGTGGTGAACAGTCAATTCATAGTTTAGCATTCATAGTTTTGGGTTTTTTCTGTGAAATTCCGACAAGTTAGTGGTGCTTTTGGCACGTCACACTCCTCGCTCCTATCTAGTTTAGCTCTTGGAAGCATCTGTGTTGCTCTTTTTGGTGGATATTTATTTTGGTCGCGTTCTCAAAGCCTTACACCGGAACGCTTACCAGCTTTACCGCAGGATGAATTAATTCGAGTTTATTTTAACCATGATCGATCGGTAAACTTTACAGAACTTTATCGCCAGAAAACTAGACCAGGTATAGATCTGGGTGCTAAGTTAATTGAAACAATCAATTCCGCCCAATCACAGATTGATATAGCAGTACAAGAGTTTCAGTTGCCCCAGATCGCCCAAGCTCTAGTGGCCAAATCAGCAGCAGGCATCAAGATTAGAGTGGTTCTAGAACACAACTACAGTCGCTCACGGAGTGAATTAACCACCGCAGAAGTTGAAGGATTGACTGTAAGAGATCGAGACCGTTATCAAGAATATCAAAATTTAGTCGATATCGACAAAGATGGAATTCTGAGTTCAGCCGAAATCAACCAACGCGACGCGCTAATGATCTTGCGAAATGCCCGAATTCCGATCTTGGATGATACTGCCGATGGCTCTAAAGGAAGTGGATTGATGCACCACAAATTTATGGTGGTAGATGGGCATCAAGTGATTGTCACATCCGCAAACTGGACGATGAGCGACATCTATGGCGATCTCAGATATCCAGATAGTGAGGGCAATCAGAATAATCTGGTACAGATAGAAAGCAAGGAGTTGGCAGCAGTATTCCTGAATGAATTTAATCTGATGTGGGGTGATGGCAACGCAGCCAACCAGATCAGCCAATTTAAGACACGTAAACCTGCTCGACCACCTGTTGAGGTATTAGTTGGGAAAACGCATGTATTCGTCCAATTTTCGCCCACTTCCAAGCAGCAGGAGTGGTCTAATAGTAGTAATGGATCGATCGGTAAATTACTCCAAGCTAGTCAGCAACAAGTTGATTTTGCCCTATTCGTGTTTTCAGAACCTGGATTAAGCAGTATCTTGCAATCTCAATCTCAACGAGGCGTAAAGGTGCGGGGACTGATCGATCGCCAGTTTGCCTATCGCAACTATAGTTCAGGGCTGTCACTGATGGGAGTAGATCCCAATCATATTTGTCAGGGAGGTGGAACTAACTTGGCACCATTGGCGACAATTGGTGTACCAACTTTGCCCCAGGGCGATTTACTCCACCACAAATTTGCGATCGTCGATCAACGGACGGTAATTACTGGCTCTCATAATTGGTCAAATGCTGCGAATTACAATAATGATGAGACACTATTAGTTATTCAAGATAATCCGACTGTAGC
>JAJAYU010000343.1 GCA_026786125.1 Chamaesiphon sp. | reverse complement strand
CCATCTTCTGGCACAGTCATGTTGAATGGTAAACCGATCGGTAAACCAGGCCCCGATCGGATGGTAGTATTTCAAGGCTACGCCCTCTTGCCCTGGCTCACCGTCTACGATAACGTCTTCCTTGCCGTCAACGCCGTCAATCCAGACATGGCAAAAAACGAAAAAGACGAAATCGTCCGCGCCCACCTCGCAATGGTTGGACTCACCGAAGCCGCCGAAAAATTACCTGGTCAAATATCTGGCGGGATGAAACAACGAGTCGCCATTGCCCGCGCCTTATCCATCCGCCCCGAAGTCCTGATCCTCGACGAACCATTTGGGGCACTAGATGCCATTACTAAAGAGGAATTGCAAGAAGAATTACTCAAAATCTGGAATCAAAATCGCTGCACCGTACTGATGATCACCCACGATATCGACGAGGCATTATTCCTCGCCGATAAACTCGTGATGATGACAAATGGCCCCGCCGCAAATATCGGTGAAGTCTTAACAATTCCTTTCAGTCGTCCCCGCGATCGATCTAGAATGATGGAGATGCCCGAATATTATCAAGTTCGGAATTACGCTCTAGATTTCCTCTACAACCGCTATGCTCATGACGATGAGTAATTAGGAAGATCGGAAATATAACTTTACTTAGCCAGGATTTATCTATGTTTTCACAGCTATCTGAACGACGAATGCATGTGGTTCGGTGGATATTAACGATCGCCTGGCTGGTGATGATTGCCTCGTTATTTTACGATCCTTGGACTCCAGCATTGACGCAGCAAGGTCATCCCTGGAGTCCTCTAAGGCTGACAGATAGCTGTATTTTAGTGCAAGGGAAGTGTTTAATCGAACAGCCCTATCCATTAGCTACTACATTGTTCTGGGGAGCGATTGTCCCTGGGGCAATTTTTATTTTGCTAGTACTTGGACATGAAGTTTGGCGGCGGATTTGTCCGTTATCCTTTTTGTCACAGATTCCCCGTGCATTGGGCTGGCAAAGACAGTTCAAACGTGAGAATTCGACCACAGGAAAAGTCCGCTATGAACTAGCGAAAGTAAAGTCTGACTCTTGGTTAGGCAAAAATTATCCCTACCTGCAATTTGGCTGGCTATTTATCGGATTATGCGGCCGAATTTTGTTCTTTAATGCCGATCAAACTATCCTGGCATTATGGTTATTATTTACGATCGCCGCAGCTATTACCGTAGGCTATTTATATGGTGGTAAATCCTGGTGCAACTACTTCTGTCCGATGGCTCCTGTGCAGCGTATTTATAGCGAACCTGGTGGTCTTTTAGGCAGTAAGGCACATACTAGCGAACGATCGATTACTCAGTCGATGTGTCGAACTATATTACCAGATGGCTCAGAGCAAAGTGCCTGTGTTGCCTGTCAAAATCCCTGTATCGATATCGACTCCGAGCGATCGTATTGGGACAGTTTAAACAAGCCGGAGACTGCACTTTTGCGCTATGGTTATATCGGTTTAGTCGTTGGTTATTTTGGCTATTATTATCTATATGCAGGTAGCTGGGATTATTATATTTCTGGTGCCTGGGCACGACAGCCAGACCAACTAGCATCACTATTAAGTCCTGGTTTTTATCTATTTGGACAAAGTATTAATATTCCTAAATTAGTGGCTGTTCCAATAACTTTAGGTGTGTTTACTGCGGTTAGCTATCAGTTAGGTAAATGGATTGAAAGTAGCGTAAAAGTTTATAGTCGAGATCGAGGACTAAAGCTCACACCAGAAGTGCTTCGACATCGAATTTTCACAATTTCTACATTTGTAATTTTTAACTTTTTCTTCATTTTTGGTGGTCGTCCTTTAGTTCAATTGATGCCAATTTCGGTACAATTTATCTACGAACTCGGTTTAGTATTACTCAGCACGTTGTGGGTTTACAAAACTTGGCGGCGCAGCTTCGATCTATATTCACGCGAGAATTTAGTCAATCGTTTTCGTAAACAGTTAGAGAAATTACAACTTAATATTTCTCAGTTCTTCGAGGGTCGGAATTTGAGCGATCTCAATACTCATGAAGTTTACATTTTAGCAAAAGTTTTACCTGGATTCACGCGAGAAAAACGGCATACAGCTTATAAGGGTGTTGTCCGTGAAGCATTAGAAGAAGGATATGCTAACTATTCCAGTAGTTTAGAAATTTTACAACAGTTGCGTCAGGAATTAGGCATTACCGCTGACGAACATCGGGAAGTATTAGAAGAACTGGGAATTGAAGATCCAGAATTGCTAAATCCCGATCTCAAACGTAGTCTAGAAAATCAAATCCGCTTAACCGGATATCGCAAATCCTTGGAGCGATTGATGCTACTCCAAAAGCAGCAAGGTAGCAGTACTATCGATTCAGGAATCGATCGAGATTCAGCCGAAATCCTCGCCTTGCGCCGTCAATACTCGATCGCACCTCAAGAGGAAGCTTGGATTTTGGATGGCATTGCTCCCGAAGCTGGCAATCTCCGTCGAGCTGAATTCTTACTAGCTCAGCTACCCGATTTAATCTCATCTTATCGAGCACTTCATCAGCCAATTCTCCAAGAACATCAAACTGTATTGATGCTGTTATGGAATAGTATTTCTCAGAAGAAAACACTAATAGTTAATACAATTCTAAAGATAATTGAACCGATCCAAAATGATCCTGCGGCAATATCGATCGCTACAGAATTAGGCAAATTATCTCCATCAATATTAATAGAAATTTTAGAATCAGATCTCTGGCAAAATCGTCTCAATCCAGAAATTTTAGAAAAGTTAAATCATCTAGAAGGGCAATCTATTCCCTATTTATTAGACTATCCGATCGCCGAAATCTTAAAATCTTTAGATTCATTACTTGGTGATCGCAACCCTCTAATTCAAACAGCATGTCTTTATATCATTACCCAACTCAATCTTGATCGTGGTAAATCGATCGCTCACAACTATGCCACCATTTCTAGTTCACCGTTATTGCAAGCAACAGCCAAAATCATTCAATCGGCAACTAATAATTTACCACCACTAATTGAATTTCCACTACTGGAAAAAGTGGTTCATTTATTCAATAGTGATTTCTTTAATCGGCTCAATAGTGAAACACTAATTACCCTAGCCGATCGATCTCAAGTGAGAACCTTTGCTAGCAATGAAGTGATTACTGAAGCAGGTGATACCTGTAGAGAACTACTCCTGCTAATTGAAGGTGATGCTAACATTCATTTCTACTTAGAAGATGAGGATGTACGGATCGAGAAAATTTACCCAGGTCAAACTCTCGACGAACTAGAAATACTGGCACATAGTGACTCTAAAAATACGATTATCGCAGATAGTAGTGTCACCAGAATCTTAGCAGTTCCGGTTGATGCTTTTGACGATCTGCTCGACCACGATCCTGACTTTGCTCGGCGTGTATTGGAATTGGAAAGTCGCCACCTGCAAAAATTCATGCGATCGTTACAGCCCATGTAGACATAGATAAATTATTTTTGTTAGCATCAGAGGAATAGTTAACTAATTAACTAACTATTATTGATATTCAAAGACTATTTATTCAAGGGTGTTTATCCATGTCAAGAAAATACAGTACGCCTGGTTATCATCCCATTAAGAAAATAAAAGTCGTGTTCAAAGGGCTAAATTCTGCCGTGATCACAGATTTTAGTGTTGCATATAAACTGGTATTGTCGATTCCAATTTTACTTGCTGCTTGTATGCTTTCTAAATGGGTCGATCTGACCATCATTCTGCTAGCAACTGGCACAATGTTACTTGCAGAATTATTCAACAGCGCGATCGAAATCTTATGCGATTTTGTCGAACAGCACCACAATACTCAAATTGGCATGATTAAAGATATTGCCGCAGCCGCAGCGGGGATTGCGATCTTTGTCTGGGCGGCAATCCTAATTATCGAAGGAATCCAGTTATTGGCACTTGTATAGAAATACTTAATTTACTCAACTGGAGTCACCAAACATTCCCAACTCGCGATCAATCGGGTTTAACGGTACTCGTATTTAACTACCAATGGTTTAAGTGTATCTGTGGCGATCGAGTTGACGATATCTGTAGAGATTTCGTGGGTAAATGATTGGGACTTACCTGGTCCGATGTCAATATTTACTGGAATGATTGTTTGTTTAATCGCAGTATCATTGGAAATAAACTTAGCCACAACATAATAAACATAGTGAACCTGCTCACTCCGATTATTAATAGATCCTTTAACGGTTAGCAGTGATTTGTCCGATCTATTTTGGGTAATAGTTATATTTTGGAGCTGTAGATCCTTGTTGATATCCACATCTGTCGAGGTGCTATCCACATTTTGAGCTAGAAGCCGACGCTTTGGTGCGAAAACACTAATGCGTTCAGATCTCTTCATGACAGCGGGTGTTGCTACTGGCAACTCAAGTTGGGAAGCTTGAGCAGTAGACTGTGAGCCTAGAAACATCCATACCGCACCGATCGACATGACGACAGACAAATATTTGCTTGTTTTCATACAGTGGTTTGGATTCAGAGATCTGTGTCTTGCCATACCGATTATCTTAGTAGGTTTACTTTAGCGATCGGCACAGTTCGACCTAACTTCCGCATATTGGCTTGAGCAGATTGGCTGGACTTCGATCCAATCACAAAAGTATGCGGATCATTCGGAAACTAGTTCTAACTGTGCTGTCTTATTTGTACCCATTTAGACATAAGCAATTACGATCTTTCGCTAAAATTGATTGGAAGATCGACAAAATTAAGTAAGTGAAAGACAGATGTTGCTCAACTGCTGATGTATTTGAGCGATCAACTTGTCCAGCGATTCTGGTAAAGAAATACTAAGTTCTAAAGACATTGTGGAGAAAAATCACCCAACTGACTTAAGTGGGAGAAAATAGAAGATTGTGGAATTAATTGCCGAGGAAATTTATTGATGCAGCCCATTCGTACATTCAATGTTTCTCCTTCCCTACCAGCTTCCCTCCACCCCCTCCGGCAGCTGGCCTACAACCTCTACTGGGACTGCAATACGGAGATTAAAGAATTATTTAGACGACTCGATCGCGATTTGTGGGAAACTACTCGTCACAATCCAGTCGCCGTTTTAGCTAGAGTCAGTCAGGCGCGCTTGCAAGAAGTTGCTGCTGATGATGGCTTTTTAGCACACATGGAACGGGCATTGGGAGAACTCAATACCTATCTAAACGATCGCAGTTGGTACAAACATCAGCGGACAGATCGCGCAGGGAAAGAGTGTTTCGCGTACTTCTGTGCGGAATTTGGTTTGGTAGATTGTCTACCGATTTATTCGGGTGGTTTAGGCGTTTTGGCTGGAGATCACCTCAAATCTGCTAGTGACTTAGGCTTACCACTGGTTGCAGTTGGCTTGTTATATCAAAAAGGTTACTTTGTTCAGTACCTGAATGCGGAAGGCTGGCAACAAGAACGTTACCCTGTTAATGATTTTCATAACATTCCCGTTCAGCTAGAGCGCAAAGCTGATGGCACCGAGCTACGGGTCGCTGTAGAATACCCTGGTCGGATGGTCTATGCCAGAGTCTGGCGCGTCCAAGTCGGTGTTGTATCCCTGTACCTATTGGATACAAATATCGAGCCAAATAACTCCTACGATCAAGATATTACTGATGCTCTGTATGGTGGCGATCTAGATACACGGATCCATCAGGAAATCATGCTCGGTATCGGTGGTTTCCGTGCCCTGGAAGCGTTGGGACACAAGCCTAGTGTCTATCACATGAATGAAGGACACTCCGGTTTCCTAATTCTTGAACATATCAAAGTCTTGATGCAGCGGGATGGACTATCGTTCATCGAAGCGAAGCAAGTTGCTCAATCTAGCCAAATTTTCACCACACATACACCTGTAAGCGCGGGTTTCGATCTATTTCCACCCGACAAAACTATGTACTATGTCGGACACTATGCCAGTGTCTACGGCTTGGGTAAAGATGAATTCATGGGCTTGGGACGCGAAAATACTGGTGATCTAGATTCGCCGTTTAGTATGGCAGCTCTAGCGATGAAAACTTCTAGTTTCGTTAACGGTGTAGCTAAATTGCATGGAGTCGTTTCGCGGGAAATGTTCCAAAATATGTGGAAAGATGTCCCCATTGACGAAGTACCGATTACTTCGATCACCAATGGTGTTCACGCCCGTAGTTGTGTCGCTAAATCCGTGCAGGAACTATACGATCGATACCTCGGCCCCGAATGGTCGGAGAAATCGATCGAAGATCCCATCTGGAATAAAATTGACTCAATTCCCGATGATGAACTCTGGCGCAATCACGAGCATAGTCGCTCAGAAATGGTCGTCTATGTCCGCGATCGCATTGTAAGTCATCTCAAAGAACGCGGGGCGACCCTGGGAGAGATCAACCGCGCTCAGGAATCTCTAGATCCAGAAGTGCTGACAATTGGTTTTGCCCGACGGTTTGCGACTTACAAACGGGCGACATTATTTCTGCGGAATCTCGATCGGATCAAGCAGATTATGGTAGGGAATAAAGAACGCAAAGTT
>JAJAYU010000342.1 GCA_026786125.1 Chamaesiphon sp. | reverse complement strand
GAGGCTCTCAATACCCCGCCAGATCATCCAGCGCGGGATATGCAGGACACCTTCTATCTACCCGATGGGAATCTGCTTCGCACTCACACTTCCTCGGTGCAAATTCACTACATGGAAGAAAACGAGCCACCAATTCGGATTATCTCCCCAGGGCGTTGCTATCGGCGCGATACAGTTGATGCCACCCATTCAGCCGTATTTCATCAGATTGAAATCCTAGCAATTGCCCCCGATTTAAGTTTTACCGATCTCAAAGGTACAATTAAAGAATTCCTGACTCAGGCTTTTGGGATGGAATTACCGATTCGGTTCCGCGCTAGCTATTTTCCCTTCACCGAGCCTTCCGCCGAAGTCGATGTCCAATGGCAAGGGCGATGGCTGGAGATCATGGGTTGTGGCATGGTAGATCCAAATGTGCTTACCAAAGTCGGTCACGATCCAGAAGTATACAGTGGATTTGCCGCTGGCTTTGGGGTAGAACGAATGGCAATGGTGCTTCATCAAATCGATGATATTCGCAAGCTTTATGGTAGCGATCTGCGCTTTCTTAAACAGTTTTAGGAATTAGGTGAATGGTGAATGGTAGATGGTGGATGGTGGTTTCGCAATCAATAGATCTGTAGGTTGGGTTGAAGAATGAAACCCAACAAACCCAGCTCAAAAACATCTCTCATTACCACAATTAGCTGGAGCGGTACTTTCCGCAGAGACAACAACTGGCTCGATTGGAGGTGGCTCGGCATAGACTCTGAGGGCAGTAGGAATAATAGCGAAGGCAGTAATTAATCCACAACTTAGAAACTTATTTTCATAAGTTAACTTGTGAATTTGCTTAAGCCTGTGAACTAAATCACTACTGCGGATAAGTCGGTTGGCACAATTATCGAGCGAGTAGATAATGCCTGAAATCCTGTTGATGGGTAATCCTAACATCCTAACTCCCAACTCCTAACTCCTAACTCTCAACTCCCAACTCCCAGACATGAAACCCATAACCAAAGATCTAGAAGACTATGTATACAAGCTAATTGTCCTGCACGAAACGTTGACTCGATCGCAGCAAAAGGCGATGCTAATTAAATTGGACACCGCTCTATCTGAATGGGAAACTGCACCAGCGGTAGCCGCAGTTGTACCGCCAGTAGGATCGAGTCAAGCGACGTTAACAACATCCCAACAACAAGCTTTTGTTAAACTTCAGGCATTTGCTAAAAGCAAAAGTATTCGCTATTTTCGACTAGTTGGATATGCGGGTACGGGCAAGAGCTTTTTGATTGCAGAATTGATTAAATGGTTGAAGTTGCAACAGATTGATTATGTGGTTGCGGCACCGACGAATAAAGCAACTAAGAATATAAGATCGATCGCGAGTATTGCTGGTGTAAAGATTGATGCCATGACAGTAGCTCAATTACTCGGTCAACAACCGCGTCTAAATGAAGAGACAGGCATTGAAGAATTTACAATTAAATCCAAAGCAAAACTAGATTTTGATGTTGTCATTATTGATGAATTTAGTATGGTTAGTTCGACGAATTTTACTGAACTGGAAAAAGCACTTGGAGCGAAAACTAAAGTACTATTTGTTGGCGATGCTGCTCAATTACCACCAGTCGGCGAATCAGAACCAATCGTTGCTACTACACCCCTAATTACCCATGAAGCGACCCTGACTGAAGTGATTAGGTACGATGGAGACATTAGTAAAGTCGCCGAACAAATGCGGACAGAACCCCGCTATCAAACTAATTTATATCCATTCCAAACAACAGCAGATCAGTCAATTATTTGTCTACCTTATCAAGAATGGTTGAGTACAGCCGCTAATCTAATTAAATCACCAGGATGGCAAGCAGACCCAAACTATTGTCGAATCTTGGTCTGGCGTAATAACACTGCCGAATCTATTAATAACTGGATCAGATTACAGCTATGGGGAGAAAATGTGTTGCCCTTTCAAGTTGGCGATCTATTAATTGCCAAAAAGCCTGTATTTAGAGAATCAAAATTCAATCAATCTAGTAGTATCAAAAAGAAAAAAGAGTGGAATATCATTGTTAATAATTCCGAAGAATGCCAGATTACTGGTGAATGTCTTGCTAGTCAAAATTCACAATTTAGTTGGTATGAAATTCCCGTAATTACTGAGAGCGGTGGTCGTCATAAGTTGAAAATATTAGATCCAGGCTCAGAACTAAAACGCCAAGAACTAATCAAAGATTATCGTAGTAAAAAAGAATGGTACAAAGCGGCTGACTTGGACAAAGCTTACGATTACTGTCCTTATGCTTACTGTCTCACTACCCACAAAGCCCAAGGTTCTAGTATCGATCATGTATTTTTGCATACGCGGGATATGCGAGGCTGTCCAGACTTACAAAAGCTACAATATACGGGATTGACTAGAACGAAAATAAAAGCTTATGTACCAATTTAAAAGATTTTCTCCATTTGGTGGCACAATCAGATGCGACCCCACCGCCAACGGGTTTGAAGATGTGATAGCTTACACTTTTAGTTAAATTATCGATCCTACTCCCATTTTATTTAGAGGTCGAGCAGCGAGTGACAGCCAAGCCAAAAGACAAATTGATCAAATCACAACAAGTCCGCCTGCGCGGACTTTTCTTCACCAGCAGCGGTTTTAGCCGCTGTCTAAATTTCCAACTCCCAACTTACAGAAATGAAACCCCTAACCAAAGATCTAGAAGAATAAGTTAGCCAATCATAAATTCAGTAGCTACACATAACTAAAAGCAGCACTGGTTAGATTCAATCCAGAGACGTTTTGGACGATACCAATTAATTCTGGTTGCCCAAACAGATTATTATAAATGGCTGCACCGGAGATACGCGCAATCGGCGATGCGCCGATTGAATAGTCGGCAGCTTTGCCTTTAAGTTGGATCACATCGCCAGCAATAGCTGAAAAGCCAACGATTCTGGCGTAGTCATTGAGACCGCGATTGGTGCTGTTGCCATCATTATAATAAACTTGGTTGGTGTCGCCGAGGATAACTCGATCGCCTTGTCTTTAAGTGGTGAGGGTATCGATTTCACCTCTACCAGCAGTTGTGCTGCGAGGATCGACACCTACTAAAATATCTTTGCCGCTACCGCCAGTTAGATTGTCATTGCCCGTACCGCCAATCAGGACATCATTTTTGCTGCCAGCTCTGAGAGTATCATTACCACCATAGCCCTGGATAATATTGCTCCGAGTGCCGCCTAAAAGTGTGTTGTTACTAGCAGTTCCATTAATCAAATTAGAGCTAGTATTTACAGGTAAGTTGCTAGGATTGCGAGTGAGCGTGAAGGTATTATCGACTGTCTTTCCGCCCGATGTACCGCGAATGGTAATGCTGGAAGAGCCGAAGGCGTAAGGCTGATATTTGAGGTTGAGAATATTTCCAGTAATCGTGGGGGTGGCAATGGTGGTATTTCCGGCTACCTGAATCGATTTAATAATCTGATTTGTGTCGGTGGTGGTATCTAAATCTTTGAATACATTAGTCAGATTGATCGAGCTAGTTGCACTATT
>JAJAYU010000341.1 GCA_026786125.1 Chamaesiphon sp. | reverse complement strand
TTCTATCACTACGGTGTCCTCGAAAAGGGGGATTCTGGAAATGAGGTTTGATACTATCACTCTCGAATCGTTGCCAGCTAAGACTTTTGGGTGAACTCTGTAGTGGATTGAAACTACCAGCTCGAATTAATCTCGACCTGCCAAGGCAGCGGCGCATCGACCTGGAGGAGACCTCCAGGTCACTCTGAAGCGAGTGTAGATCTTAAATTTGGTACATTATTTTTCAGCGTGTCCCTAAATGCTGAATAATTAATAAAGTTTAGAAAATGTTTGCTATTTCTTGCAAAAAATACTACACTAAATACACCACCCTGTCTAGATCAAATTCTCGGAGCAACTTAACAATGCACACACTCAAGCGGACACCAACCACAGAAATGGAAGTTACTAGCATTCGGCTCGAACGTGAACTCAAAGAACGGCTGAAAGAAATTTCTGGACATCAAGGTTATCAAGCCTTGATCCGTGAGGTATTGTGGAAATATGTACAGCAAAAATCTGGTGATTATCGTCACCGTTTCACCTCTGAAGATATTCGCGCTACCGTTACTGCAACAGCCAATGCAGAAGAACGTTGTGGAATTACTGGCAAAGTTATCAATCCTCAAGAGCCAATGCTATTGGGTTTAACTAGTACCTGTGATTTTATTCCATTATCTCTCGATAGTTTGACTGCTGTAGTCCCTGAACCAGCCGCTTAAGTCGTTGATTAGAAAGTGTTGGAATCAGGTTTAGTTTAAGTACAATCAATATTCTAATTACCCACGGACTTTCTAACCTCTTTTAAATCTTGAACCTAAGTTCATCAAAAAAGATTGTCACTTAATCCAATGGATTAAGTGACAATCTTTTTTTGACTAAATTTAACTAAATTTAACTGATTTTAACAATGAGTTGAGTGCGTTGGGTTTCATTCTTCAACCCAACCTACAGATCTATCAATTATCAACTACTTGTACTGTTCGCGGTAGCGGAGCGTTTGCCCTAGCAATAGCGTCTGCCTCAGCAGAGCGTAGCCGTTCGCGTAGCGTCTCGTTCGCGTAGCGTCTCCGATAGGAGAAGAGAAGTATCAATTATCAACTCCCTACAGATCTTGTTCGCTAATTTCACGAGTCATGTGATCGAACGGTGCATCAACACAACTAGTATCAGCGACACCAGTACTAGCTAGTTTAGCCTTGACTAGATCCTTCATGATCTGAATTCCCCGCACTGTCGGCGCAATTGGAGTACCCAGTGAGTTATAAGTTTCCCGCAAGCCTTGGAGCACCCGCTCATCCAAGACATCGGTATCTCCAGCAACGATCGCATAGCTAGCATAGCGGAGATAGTAATCCATGTCCCGCAAGCAAGCAGCATAACGCCTGGTGGTATAAGCATTACCACCAGGGCGAATTAGTTCTGGCAATTCATCAAATAACTGCAAACTCGTTTTCTTGACGATCGCGGCTGCATTGGCATTGATTACTCCCGCAGCAGTAATTCTCGCCGCACCAGTATCAAAATAGGATTTTAAGCTATCGATCGCGTTCCGGTCTAAATAACGGCCCGTAATATCGTAAGTTTTTATAAGATTTGTTACAGCATCCCGCATGAGACAGCTCTCCCAACATATATTCTTTTATCAACTTATCAGTATCGCAGAAGAGCACCCCCTTCAGGCATAGCCGCGTTACAATTCGCAATTGTATTTTAGGCTTCGATCGGTTGGCGATGTGTGGGGATCGGTGACTGACGAGTAGATTTTGACCAAGGACGCAACCAATCAAAGGCGATCGCTGGTTGGGAGACTAGAATGAGTTCTTCAGGGTAGCGCGGCTGGGGATCGTTAGCGAGGATTACTGGTGGTACCATCATCGGATCATAGGCAATCACTGTATCAAAGACTCCAGGCAGATGCTTGATTTCTACTTTTTGACCTGGATGATACAGTGCCATTTCTCGCGCTTCGCTCCAGATTGCTCGTGCCATTACTACGATCCCCGTTATGTTACTGATTAATTTTACTTATCACTATCATAACGAAATTATCCAGCAAAAAAATAGATTTGGTTAAATACGATACTTTTTTTAAGGTTTGATCTCGATCGCTTTGAGGATAGATGGCGGAAAGGGAATGTCCAGTCAGCTCTAGAGCATCTTTCGATAACACCGGGTGGTGATGAAGTAGGGGTGAAAAACTTCGAGAAAGTTTGATTGGAGAGTTCTAAAGAACAGATCGACAATTTTGGGATCGTCTAGATGGAACGGAAATTCTTGATTCAGTCCTTTGGAGAAATACCAATTGGTAATCATCTTGCCCTCATCGCTGAGAATGGTGTGAAAGTGCAGCAACTGTTTGCTTGGCTCTGGTAGATGCTCAATCACATCAAAGCAAGTAATCGTATCAAATGTCTCTGCTGGATCTAACTCAGTACAACAACTAATCTTGGATTCTAAGCCTAATTCTCTAATCCGGTGTTTAACAAAGTTGTAATTAATTGGATTGATATCACAATAAACAACGTGACTAACTTTAGGACAAAGAGCTGATGCGATCGCGTGGGTACCAATCCCACCGCCAAAATCTAGGACTCGACCTTGGGAATTATCCACAATTAATTTCAGTGTATCACCAATATAATCAGTACTAGTTAAATGCCAGGTTGCCAATTCAAATAGATAAGCTTCACCGACTCGATCGCGATAAAATTTACTAGCATCTTCCCAATCAAAATCTCGTCGTCCTAATTCTGCTAAATCTGCTAATGCAGTCGTGAATTTTAGCTCCAATTCTGCTGGTTTTATCTCTAAAAATTGCTGTAGGTGTTGCTTTAAATTAAAGGCATCCCGCCAATAACCATTTAGAGTGGGCGGGATTGGAAATGTAGACATGAGCCAGATATGAAAGGATAAAAGAGTTAGTCCGCGTAGGCGGACTTTGCATCACTAGCAGCG
>JAJAYU010000340.1 GCA_026786125.1 Chamaesiphon sp. | reverse complement strand
GTCAAACGCTTACGGTTAAGTCTCGGTTTGACTCAGCGGGAATTGGACGGGTTGTGCCGGAATCCATTTGCAAAGTGTGGGGAAAATCGAACGGGGGCGAACGGTCAAGCTCAATACCCGTAGTAAAACTGCGATGGCTGCCAATATTGAAGAGCTTGGATATAGTATCATAAAAGATCTCAAGGCATCTGGTTATGAAATTGCTTGATAAATTATTATAATCAGCTAGTTATCTATTTCAATTAAGTTGTAAACACAACTAATAAATCCAAGGAATCAACTTCCTTACATCATTAGAATAGTTAGCATAATCTGAAAACTTTTCTGTCAGCCAAACTTCTTCCATTCTAGACTTAGCATCAAAAAATACGAATAAAACGATCGAGCCGACCAAATGTACCCAACTCACCTGCCAACTCGTATAGGCTAAGGCAAGATAAATTACCCCACTATATAAAGGATGCCTGACAAGTCCATAAATACCAGTCTTCACCAATTGCCCGTCGTCTCTAGGGTGGGGTAATGGCGTAAGATTTTGTCCGAGATCGAATAGCGATCGACCCAGAAAAACCATTGCTAAAATGCTAAAAATAGCCGTTAAAATCCACCTTATATATTGCCAAACAGATGTATCTAGATCGATAGAACTAGGTATATTTGGCGGGAAAAGAGCAAAGATAATTAGTAAAATACCTTGAGCAATTACCCAATATTCACCACGATCTCCCCGCCACCAATTACTGGTGATGCCCCAATCTGACAATAATTTCATAGGTTATTTATCATCGTTTTAGCCGATCTATAGCGTTACCCCACGCTAAAATGGAAAATTAAGTCCCAGACAGGTGAAATCGAATATCAAATGGCAAAAGTCAAACAACGACAACTGGGTGGGTTACCGCCCAAATACAGTTTGATGGTCAATCCTTACCCAGACGAACGAGTCTCCCGTTGCCCTTTGTGCGATCGAAAAAGTAGACAACGCAAAATACCGATCTTGATTCATATCAATCCCAAACATTTAATTGCGCTGAATTATACTTGTCGTTACTGTCCAGATTGCGATCTACTCATCACTCATAAACATGAAATCGAACATTATCTGACTGCATTATTTAGCCAGCTAGCCCCCGATGCAATCGGTAATGACTATCTGGCTGTTGGCACAGTCGAGAAAAGTGTGTGGAAAGAAGGACTAAAACAGCAGCAATCGATCGATAAACTTTTGCCACATGCCAGTGATTTTGCCACCTATTATGAGGAATTACAGCTAACTAGAGCAGGCTACTATAAGGCAGACCAAAAGCCACCTGTAGCAGTACCTCCACCATCTCAAGAGTGGGTCAAAATGAACCCTAACTAAGATGCGATCGAATGATGACTAACTTGTGAACGTTCTGTTCTATTGGCTCTAATTACGATGCCAAACTCATTCTTGCGCTGACACCACTTCGCGGGGGGTCAGGAAACCAAGGACAATCGCCACCAAAATTAATGCTGGAACGTCGCCGAAGAGGTGTCCGCGTTCTGCTGAGTCAGTTATTGCCTGTCCTGCCATGATTAGCCCGTGGATAGCACTCGACCAGACAGTGAACCAGATTAAGCTCAGATGCACTTCTGGCTTTCGAGCAGCCAACAGTAAAAAGATCCCCAGAATGGCATAAACACCAACGATCATCTGTTCGGATTTGGAATGACCTGGCTGCCATCCCCAGCCCGATGGCCAAATCTCGATCAGCGGATAGATCGACAAAAAGGCAATGCCGACCACAACCAGGGCAATTTGCAAGTACCGATGACGGTTATCCATTATTCTAGCCTCCGACTATATTTAATGTTATGCTCACTAGTGACACCTTGAACTTGAGAGTGTTAGCAATCCTGCTGACTCATTATCTAACATAATTATGCTCCTATTGACTGGTGTGAATTTTCTGGTAAATGTTGCGAATTCAAACTCTTTCCAATCTCTACCGTGCGCGGATCGATAGAAATCGCTCCAGTTTGCAACCAAGTGGCTAATAGCGGTGGTTTATTTACTCGATCGAGATAATCATGTAATTTTTGACCGTCGAGAATTTCCCGTTCTAGTAACACTTCCGCCACCTCTTTAAGTAGTTGCTGATTGTGCGCCAGGATTGCACCAGCGATGTGATGAGCATTGTCAATTAGGTGTTTGACCTCTCGATCGATCTCGGACTCGACTTCAGGACTGAGGGGGCGACGGGGATTGCCCCAACCGCCGAGAAACTGACTAGCCGACCTGTCGAATGCCATCGGCCCAAGCTGTTTGCTCATCCCATAAATCGTTACATAGCGATCGGCTAAATCCGTGGCTTTTTGGATATCATCGCTGGCTCCAGTGGAGACTTTGCCCATGATTAATTCTTCTGCCGATCTGCCGCCCAAGAGCATGGCAATCTGACCGCGCAATTCATCTTCTACCATCAAAAAGCGATCTTCTTTGGGTAGTTGTAAGGTGTAGCCCAAGGCAGCAACACCACGGGGGACAATCGAGATTTTTTCGATCGATCCCGATCCTGGCATCAGTGAGCCAACGATCGCATGACCGACTTCATGATAAGCTACCGTTTCTTTTTCCATCTCATTCAGGACGCGAGATTTCTTCTCTAGTCCAGTCAGGATGCGCTCGTTGGCGAAGCCTCTCCCCTGGAGAATCGCTTCTTCAAAGTCGGACATGGTAACGGCTTCCCGATCGTGACGCGCGGCTAATAGAGCGGCTTCATTGACCAAATTCGCCAGATCTGCACCTGCGAAACCAGGCGTGCGGGCGGCTAATTTGAGCAAATCCACATCAGCCGACATTTTGACATTGCGGGCATGAACGACTAGAATTGCCTGCCGACCGCTCTTATCTGGTCGATCGACGACAATCTGGCGATCGAACCTTCCGGGGCGCAGCAGGGCTGGATCGAGGACTTCGGGGCGGTTAGTAGCGGATAGTAAAATTACCCCTGTATTGGCGGCAAAACCATCCATTTCTGACAACAATTGATTCAGGGTTTGTTCGCGTTCGTCATTACCGCCGATGGGGGAATTGGTACTAGAGCGGGATTTGCCCAGTGCATCCAATTCATCGATAAATACGATACAGGGAGCCTGTTGTTTAGCTTGCTCAAATAGTCCCCTCACTCTAGCGGCACCGACACCGACGAACATTTCGATAAATTCCGAGCCGGAAATACTAAAGAACGGCACTCCAGCTTCGCCCGCGATCGCTTTGGCCAACAGGGTTTTACCCGTCCCTGGCGGCCCCACTAACAGCACTCCCTTGGGAATTTTGGCTCCTAATTTGACGTATTTATCAGCATGTTTGAGAAAATCGACAATTTCTTGCAGTTCGGCTTTGGCTTCATCAACACCAGCCACATCGTCAAAAGTTACGCCAGTATCCCCTGCGGTATAGGTCTTAGCGCGACTATTACCCATGCCTAAGATGCCCATTCCGCCTTGTGCCGATCGATCTCCAACTTTTGACCAGAATGTGATTAACAGTAGAGGGAATAGAACCCAACTCAAAATTGACCAGATTCCAGTGAAGGGATTGGGTGCAGGTACCGAATATTCGACCTGATGAGCGCGGATGATTTGAGCTAGTTCGGGATCTTCGGCTAATCGTCTGGTGACAAAGATATTTTCGGCTTTAGTGCCTGTGGACGGAGTGGTAGAAGTGGTTTTCAACTCGTATTGAATTTCTTGATTATCAATTGTCGCCTTAACTACCTGTCCAGATTCTACCTGCTGGATAAATTCGCTATAAGACTTGCGGGGATAGCTTTGACCCGACCATGCCAATATAATTAGCAGCCAAATCAGGAAGATTAAACCACTCGGAATCGGCGAGTTTAAGACAGTAGCTTTACGGTCGTTGTCAATCGGCATGGATCGACCTTCCTTGAATACAATGGAATCTAACTTCCACTGTAGGACTCAAATCCAAGGAACTTGTGAGGAAATCAAATTGAATTGTCAGCGCGAATGATTTTGACCATCAGCCACACGCCAAGAATACTCGCCGCGCCGATAATTAATTAACCAATGACGATACTAAGCTACGTTAGTTGAATACCATCCTCACAAGTTCCTCAGATCGAGCGACTAATCTTAGGTTATCAAAAGTTTTGAATGTAGCTTGGTAAGAAAGATGAAAAATAACTTTGCTTTGGATAACAAGCTTTGGATAACTATAATTATTGCTCTACTAATGACTTTCCTAATCATGTCTTGGACGTAGATCGGCATTAGAAGCATCGCAGGTGCAAATTATGAATAATCCAACCCTATTCGCCCCAGTAGCGGCTGCCCCAGAGATCTTAGATGTCCAGCACACTGACTGCTGTATCGTCGGTGGTGGCCCTGCTGGAGCCGTATTAGCTCTACTTTTAGCCCGACAGGGAATTAAAGTTATCTTGCTCGAAGTTC
>JAJAYU010000339.1 GCA_026786125.1 Chamaesiphon sp. | reverse complement strand
TAACCACTATTAATCCCTGGTAAGGCGATCGCTGGATAGCCATAAGTCAATAGTGTAGCGGCTTTCTTCACCCCTTCGCAGATGACGACAGGGATCTTGAAGTCGATTACCCACTGCCAAAATCCGATCGATTCACCATGAATATCAATCTCAATTTTTTGAGGTAGTTTTGCTTTGAATAAATTAGCTGTTTGAATCCAAATTCCTTTCGTTACTCGCAAACAAAATAGTCTCGTTGCCAATTGGGGTGGATGCTCATATTTAATGATTTTACCATCCCGATTTTTAGCAGGAACATTTGGCTTAAACGCGCCCCACTCCATCGATTTCCAATCATTCAGCGGATCTAGTCCCGCACACCACCAGCCGCCCTGAGTACAATGCTGATATCTCCGCATCCAACTAGGTTTTATTTGCCCATTATTGGCACGGGGAATTTGTGATGAAATTAGTAATCTGTCATAAGCAGAATTACCAACTAAAGATCCAAAGTTCAAAGCTACTAATGCTTGATCGATATTACTGTCATGAATCAGTTCTGTATGGTGGTTAGGATCTAAGCTATTTGGTCCCATGACGGTACAGAAAATGTGAGGAGCGGATTCACATTCTACTTGAAATTTCCCCGAAAAACCGTAACTAATTGGGATTATTTGATCTCGATCGCATGTGGGGATATTGACTATTTTGAACCGCTATCTATAGCGTAATAGTTATGAACTATTAGTTCATAACTATTACGCTATTCACACTTCTCCTGAAGGGGAACAGTGCAAGCCATCGATCATTCAATCCTCCACAACTATTTCCAAATTTTCATAATTGCGGGATTGATGACTATCTCCAAAACTAGACAGGGCGAAATCAATTTCCAGATCTCCGGTGATATCGAGGGTATGGGCTGGTAGGTGCTGCGGGGAGGCATTGACAGGAACAATGTCTGGATGGGTAAATTGAGTAGCGGGAAAATTGGGCGATGACTGAGGTTGATTTAGAGACCTAATGCTTGAGGGTGTGCCATGTTGGATCTGCCGACGAGCACCCATAATCGTAGTTTCTAGTTGTAGCTCTTCGGTAAACCGATCGAGTAATTCTCCCGTATTATCTTGCCGCTGCTCGGATAACTGGAACAGGGTGAGTTCAGATTCATTGAGCGAATTGAGGCTCAGTGTGACGGTGAAGCCACAAGAACCGAGTTGAATGTTGTGTTTGTCGTAGAGATTGACTTCACCAATTAGGAGCGAGATTTGGGGCTGTGTGGGTAAATCTACCTTGCCATTGAAAGTGAAAGTGTTGAACTGGGGGGGGATAGATTGTTCGATGGCGACAATTATTTCCGAGGTGTGCGGATGCCGGAGACAGATAGATAGCTTCTCGATTTTGACTGACTGAATTAAGTTAGCACTCAATTTCTGGAGATTGCAGGCACCGCTAATCATCAAGGGGTGTCCTGGTATTAGCCCTGAAAAGGTCGATCGATCGAGGTTAATTAATTGTCCAGGCGAATCAAAAATCGTGGTAAGTTGAATTGCACCTGGCATTAATCCACTAATTTTAGGCGGTTGGGGTTGTAATGATTCTCGCTCCAATTGTTCCAATAATCGATCGAGTCCATCCACCCAGTTTTCCTGTATTCCCACCATCGAAATCGGTACAACTGGCTGTGTCGGCGTAGGTAGCTCAAATCGATCCTCTGCACGGGCAACTGCTGGCTCAGGATCGGATTTAGCAATAGCTGGTAACACGCGAAGTTTGAGAATGCGCTGCCATGAAGCTTGTGCCTCTGTCGTACCACTACAGACAAACTGCCAAATCCCCGACTTGAGACTGGTAAAGGGGATAACTGCTAATAATCCGCGCCGATTGGTAGTTTGGTTGCGGGCTTGAGAGCGACGTTGTGGTTGCGGATCTGAAGTTTGATAAGTGACGCGGGTTTGGATCTGAGTATCGAGCAGATCACTATTTGCTACAATCCGATACTTACCCTCCATCAGTTGGAGATTACCTGTTTCGATTGTTCTCCAGCCCCGATCTCCCGCCCGCTGGATCAAAAATTCCCAATATTCCATAACTTATCCCTAGATGCACTAAATCTAACTTTCAGTATCTTAAGCTAGCGATCGCGATCGTGACTATTGTTTCAGATCTTAATTGCTAGAATCGAGACTTTTGAGTCAGTACATTTTGTGAGTAGATTGTCACAATGTGATAGAATTATCACTAGCCCTGGTTTCAAAAGTCTCAGTATTCTATCAATCATCTCAAATCCCAAGATCCGAACATCTATCGATCGGGTAGTCTAAATCATGGCCAAAGTTGTTATTTTCGGCAGTAGTGACATTGCTGATGTAGTTTATTTTTATCTTACTCGTGACTCTGACCACGAGATAGTCGCCTTTACGGTGGATGGAGACTATCTCACCGCAGATACCTTTCAGGGCTTGCCAATGGTTCCCTATGAAAAGCTGGAAGAATGTTATCCGCCCGATCAATATCAACTATTTATTGCAATTAGTTATATCAACGTTAATCAATTGCGGAAAAGTAAGTATCTAGATGCAAAAAGCAAGGGATATAAATTTATTTCATACATTAGTTCCAAAGCTTTTTACCACGATACGCCAATTGGTGAAAATACCTTCATTACTGAACGGAACTTAATTCAACCTTTTGGATCGATCGGCAATAATTGCATTTTATTAGGGCCAAACTACGTTGGACATCATACTACCATTGAAGATCATTGTTTCCTGACTGGTGATGTCTCAATTGGCGGGAGTTCAACTATCGGTGCAGCTAGTTTTATCGGCTTGAATGCCACGATTCGCAACTGGGTCTCGATCGGCAAAGAAAATATTATTGGCGCGGGTTCGATTATTCTCAGTAATACCGAAGATCGGGCAGTTTATGCTCCAGGTGAAACTCCAAAATTTGCAGTCCCCAGCAATTTAATTCGGATCTAAGCTCCCGCTCCCAAAAAATAACATCTAAATTAATAAGTAATAGATATGACTGGGTTTTCTTGTTTTGTGGTTGGCGAAGGTACTTTAGTTTTGAGTTGCTTGGAAATATTATTGGAGCGAAAATATCAGATTCTAGGCGTTTATTCGGTAGATCTATTAGTAACAGAATGGGCGACAATACATAGTGTCAGCCACATAGAAGATCGAGCAACTTTTGAAAAACAAATTCTCAATAGTGAGTACGATTATCTATTTAGCATTAATAATATTGAGTGGATCGTTCCCGCTGCGGTGATGAGCCGAGCGCGCAAAGCAACCATTAATTATCACGACGCGCCATTGTCACACCAACCTGGATTACAGGCAACAGTTTGGACATTATTTAGTAGTGAAACTCAACATGCAATCACACTACATGAAGTTGTGTTAGGACGTGATGCTGGCCGGATCTTGCAGCAAAAAATTGAACGCGCAATTGGCGGGTATGATATTCGCATTGGCGATATCTTGCCCGTACTCGATCGATCGCTCATCCCCGCCATCAGTCAACAAAATGCAGCGATCTGTCAACAGGCACAAGCACTAGCAGGTGCGAAATTAGCGACAGCAGATCTGCCGACTACCGTACTCTCACCATTTGAACATCCTTATTTAGCTACCAGTTACCGCCAGACAGATCTACACCGCCACCCGATCGATCTCGATCGACCAGTACCAGCCACAACCCTCACCGTCATCTTTGCAGCCTATTGTGCGCGCCTTTCACCCGAACCAGAATTCGATCTTGGCGGGCGAGATCAGCTACCCATTCATATTCACATTCAAGATGAAGAATCATTCAGTCAATTTCAATCTCGATTGGAACTAGATCTAGCTTCAGCACAGGCAAACGCGACCCTACCTCAGCATCAAGCCCATTCCCTCCCTGTGGCGATTGCCATTGCCCCTAGCCGAGCGCAATTAAATCACCAGCAATTAGGGGCGGCGATGACTTTTGTGGCTTATGACGATGGCAGTCTACCAGAATTAATAGATACTGGCGCACTGACCCCGATCGATCGAGCCGCGATCGTCCGTCAACTCCACAGCTTAATTCCCGCCTGTCTCACCAACCCAGCCCAACCCCTAGCCCGATTACCATTGCTCTCGACGATCGAGCAACAACAGCTATTAGTAGACTGGAATCAAACAGCAACAGCCATTCCGACTGATGTTTGCATCCATCATCTATTTGAGCAACAGGTAGTCCAAACCCCTGAAGCGATCGCCGTTGCCTGCAAATCCAAGCAACTCACCTATCAAGAACTCAATAGCCGCGCCAATCAACTCGCCCATTATCTGATCGGACAAGGAGTCAAACCCGATACTTTGGTTGGGATTCAGATGGAAAGATCGATCGAAATGGCGATCGGTTTGCTAGCAATTCACAAAGCAGGCGGTGCCTATTTACCACTCGATCCTGATTTCCCAGTCGATCGACTCGCACTGATGATTGAGGATTCCCAAGCTCCGATGATTCTAACTCAGCAGCGACTGATTGCCAACTTGACGATATCAGCAGGTGTTCAGGTAATTGCGATCAATACCAGTTGGGACGAAATTGCCCAACAACCCACTACAAATCCTCAAACCGAGGTCAAGCCCGAACATCTCGCTTACATCATCTACACCTCCGGTTCCACTGGCAAGCCTAAGGGGGTAATGGTAGAGCATCGAAATGTAGTCAACTTTTTTACAGGCATGGATGGACGGATTGGTGCCACTCCAGGTGTATGGTTGGCAGTGACGAGTTTATCCTTTGATATTTCGGTGCTGGAAATATTCTGGACATTAACTAGAGGATTTAAAGTCGTTATTTATAATGCCAAAAAACAGTTAGATCCGGATCACTCAATTGCGGGACTGATCGATCGACATCAAGTTACTCATCTCCAATGTACCCCCTCAATGGCAGGCTTATTAATTGCCGATCCGATGACCTGCAAAGCGATCGGTCAAATTCAGACGATGATGGTAGGGGGTGAAGCTCTAACTGAAATTCTGGCTGTGCAACTCCAGCAAATCGTCCAGGGACAAGTACATAATATGTATGGCCCGACTGAAACCACGATTTGGTCTATAACCCACGCTCTGAAAGTGGTTGAAGGTGTGGTGCCATTAGGACGACCGATCGCTAATACTCAGTTATATATTCTCGACAAGCTCCAACAGCCTGTACCGATTGGGATTGCGGGGGAATTGCTAATTGGTGGCAAAGGGGTGACACGGGGCTATTTGAACCGACCAGATTTAACCAAAGAACGGTTTATCCCCAATCCTGTTAGTAACGATCCGACAGACATTTTGTATCGAACTGGTGACTCAGTGCGTTATCGTGCCGATGGTAATCTAGAATTTCTGGGACGGATTGATTTTCAAGTTAAGATTCGCGGTTATCGGATCGAACTGGGCGAAATCGAGACGATTTTAGGTCGTCATCAGACAATTCGGGAAGTCGCAATCATCGTGCGCGAAGATATTCCTGGTGATAAGCGGATCGTTGCTTACTTCATCCCTCAACCCGGACAGCAGCCGACAACAGCTACCCTGCGGACTCATTTACGCGCTAAATTACCAGAGTATATGGTACCTACTAATTTTGTGCAACTTCAGGCATTTCCCCTGACTCCAAACAAAAAAGTCGATCGCAAAGCATTCCCTGCACCCTTACTCGTACAACAGGTAGCAGCACCATCACTACCAATCATTAATAAGCAAACTACCGAACAAAGCCTAATTGAGATTTGGCAGAAAGTGTTGCAAATTACCGAAGTAGATCCCAGTGAAAACTTTTTTAACTTAGGCGGAAATTCCCTTGTCGCCGTAACCTTGATCGGTGAGATTCGATCGAGCTTGAATGTAGATCTACCACTAATTAGTTTATTTCGATCTCCAACGATAATAGGACTAGTCAAAGAAATTGAGCAGATTCAAATTTAGCGAAATTTTATCGCAAGCGATTTCAGGTTGGCGCAATAGTGACAATTTTTGGAGCGCATAGAGTGTAAAGATTGGAGAATAGAGATCTGTACATTTCCCATATTCAAATCATCCCATGCAAACTGGAACCATTGTAGCGATCGC
>JAJAYU010000338.1 GCA_026786125.1 Chamaesiphon sp. | reverse complement strand
GTTGGTGAGTCCAGATCCAGAACGTCTCCAAGCGATCGAAATACCTGTAGAACAAGTCAAAATTGGTGAATACCTGCGAGTATTGCCAGGAGAAAAGATCCCCACTGACGGCACAATTCGCTGGGGTGAGACGACAATTGATGAATCGTTGATTACGGGTGAATCAATTCCGGTATTGAAGCAGTTAGGGGATATAGTCATTGCCGGAACAGTAAATCAATCGGGAGCGATCTCGATCGAGGTAACTCGCACAGGCGATGATACTACCCTGGCACAAATTATCGCTCTGGTAGAATCAGCCCAAACCCGTAAAGCTCCTGTCCAGAAATTCGCCGATACGGTGGCAGGATATTTTACTTATGGTGTCATTGCGATCGCCACTTTAACATTTCTATTCTGGTATTTTATCGGCACACACAACCCTAATCTAGATCCGCCGATTTCTAGTCTCACGCCGCTCAAAGCGGCGATTGCAGTGATGGTAGTGGCGTGTCCCTGTGCCCTGGGTTTAGCCACGCCGACGGCGATTTTGGTGGGGACGGGGATTGGTGCGGAGGCGGGATTATTGATTAAGGGTGGGGATGTGTTGGAAACAGTGCATCGGTTGGATACGGTGGTATTTGACAAAACTGGCACCCTGACAGAGGGTAAGCCCCGGGTTACAGATATTCTCACGGCTGATGATATTCGATCGAGTGAATTACTCCAACTAGCAGCCGCTGCCGAAAGTGTCACAAATCATCCGCTGGCGGTGGCGATTGGGCAAGAAGCTACGCGACTGGGTTTGACTATTCCAGTGGTGCTAAATTCTCAGACAGAAGCAGGTTTAGGTGTCTATGCCGAGGTGTTAATTGTCGGAGCGGGGGAAACTGGGGTAATTGTCGGGAATCAAAATTGGTTAACTGCAAAAGGAATTGAAATTAGTGAAGAATGGCTAGTTGCGGCTGAAAAATTAACTGTTGCAGGTAAAACAGTAATGTATGTGGCGATCCTCAAGGAATTGCCATTCGCAGGTAAGATGATGGGCATAATTGGTGTAACCGATCGATTGCGGGTAGATGCGATCGAAACAGTTAAGCAATTGCAGCACAAGGGTTTGAAGGTTGCTTTACTAACTGGTGACAGGGTACCAGTCGCCAAACTAATCGCCGCAGAATTGGGGATTGTCGATATCTACGCCGAAATATTACCCCAAGACAAAGCGCGAATTATTCAGTCCCTACAAACGCCCCATTTATCTTCTGGCATTCCTCACAAAGTAGCGATGATTGGCGATGGTATCAATGACGCGCCCGCTCTAGCCCAAGCTGATGTGGGAATTGCGATGAATGCTGGTACCGATGTAGCGATCGAAGTAGCTGATATTATCCTCATGCACGATCGATTATTGGATGTAGTTTACTCGATCGAATTATCCACCAAAACATTCACCAAGATTCGTCAAAATCTGTTCTGGGCAGCTATTTACAATCTCCTGGGTATTCCAGCAGCAGCCGGATTGCTCTATTGGTTTGGCTGGGGTACCATGCTCAGTCCATCAGCCGCTGGCGCGATGATGGCTTTGAGTTCGGTTAGTGTCGTGACCAATTCATTGATGCTACGATTGGGCAAACGAAGCATCAAAATATTCAAGCAAAGTTAACACTATCAACTACCAACATATCCCTGAATTAGAAAGTCTGTACCGATTTGTTGATAACTTACTCGTTCTAATACTAGCGCGTCGGACATCGATCGAATATTCATGTCCCCAACTGGCGAGGGTGCAGAAAGTCCCCCCACAATTTTGGGTGCGACGAATGCTAGCACTTTCTGAATCGCACCATCAGCAATCGCACTAGCCGCTAGAGTGCCCCCACATTCCCACAGTACTGACAAGCAACCGCGATCAAATAAATGTTGCATCACCAGTTTCGGGCTAAGTAGATCCAACTCTAACACCTCCACACCTCGATCGATTAATAAGTCCCTAATGATTGGATTTGCACCAGTTTGAGTAACTACCAGAGTTGGAACCACGCTGGTATCCCACAAAATCGCCTCCGTCGGTAGATCCAACTTGCGAGTCATGACTACCCGTAGCGGATTGGGTGCAATCGGATCATGACTAGTTAGGTGTGGATTATCCCTTCGCAATGTATTTCCCCCAATAATCACGGCATCACAGCCTGCGCGGAGGTGGTGAACATATTGGCGAGAAGGTTCGCTACTCACCCATCTACTCTGCCCGCTATCGGTAGCGATTTTACCATCTAGCGTCATCGCATATTTCAAAATGCCCAGGGGACGATGATGGACGATCCGCTGCACAAATCCCTCATTTAATTCCGCACACAGATCTGTCTCTACTCCTACAATTACCTCAATTCCCGCTTGCTCTAATGTTTTGATCCCACCACCTGCAACCAACGGGTTTGGATCTACCATCCCCACCACCACTTTTACTACACCAGCAGCCACTAGAGCTGCTGCACAGGGGGGCGTTCTGCCGTAATGATTGCACGGCTCCAAACTAACATAAATCGTCGCTCCAGTTGCCTTTCCTCCTGCCTGCCGCAATGCAAATACTTCTGCATGAGGTTGTCCCACCCCAGGATGAAAACCTTCGCCGACAATTTCACCATCTATGACAATTACTGCTCCGACTAGAGGATTGGGCGCAGTTCTCCCCCAACCTTGTTTGGCAAGATCCACACAACGGCGGATCATCTGCCGATCGAATTCTGTAGACTTTATTAAATTGGACATATTAAATCAGAAATAGTGATGTGAGTTTGCTCGTCTAGATCAGATGTCTGCGATCGATTATTTGTCTATCCACTTCATCACTTGACTATTTTCTATTTACTAGTATAGGTTTTACTGATGACTTGATCGGGTTAGTACCAGTGACAACTTATCAAGAAACTGTTATTGTTAAGAAAGATTGCGTAACAAATCCTTCTGGTAATGTAGAACTTATGCCAGGTTTCTCCCGTAACTTTCTCAAACCCATTAATGTATTTTGCGACTTTGATGGCCCGATCGTTGATGTATCCGATCGATACTACAGTACTTATCATCTAGCTTTGACCGATACGGCTGAATTTTACCGCGAACTATCACCAGCTTCGTCCGCCCAAGCTCAAATCGTAGTCTTAACCAAAGCGCAGTTTTGGCAGATGAAACAAGAGCGCATTCCAGATCGAGACATCGCTAGTCAGTCTGGATTAGCTGAAGATCAGATTGATTTTTTCCTCCAGCGCGTTGTCGAGATTGTCAACTCTGCTAGCTTGCTCCAGCAGGATAAAATTCAGCCAGGAGTCACTTGGGCGTTGGGTTTACTCCGCGCTCAAGGATGTAAACTGATTTTGGTCACGTTACGCGATCAAGACGAAGCTACTCGTATTCTAGAGCAACATGGACTCAGACAGTTGTTTAGTGGTATCTATGGCACGGGAAACAGCCAAGCTGCATATCAAAACTACTCGCAGTTAAAAACTAAACTCCTCGCAAAAGCAATGGATGAGCATCGAGTTATGCAGGCAAACTCTGATAGTTGGATGATTGGTGATACTGAAGCCGATCTCCTCGCCGGAATCGCCATGGAGATTCCGACTATTGCCCTAACTTGTGGCATCCGCAGTAAACGACAACTTAGTCAGTTTAAACCAACACTAATCAAAGATGATTTGCTCTGTGCTGCCCACTATTTAGTGGGTGTCAATTCACTTCAGGTATGTAGCTGAGAGTTAGGCTTTAGGCTTTAGATGTTAGGTTTTATGTTTGAAATAGCGGCTAGACTATAGTAATTTATTTGAACTTCGATGCCAATAATCATCCCCAAAGTCCAAAGCCCAAAAATAAAAGTCCAATCTCTGACAATAGATCGATTGAAAAGCTGTGCTATCGTTTGTGGAACTAGCTTATTAGCAATAATTGGATCGAATGAGACTGGATTAGCTCAATCAAGTCTGATCCAACCTACCCCAGCTACTTGCGATCTAAACCTTGAGTTATTGAAGTCCAATGAGATCGGTAAAGATCGAAACATTGTCACCGCAGATACCGTTTCAGCCGCAGGTATGACAACGCCGAGCTTATGGTGGACAAGCGAGCAATTTTCGCCAAAATTAGTTACAAATTGGATCGCTAACAGTAGTCAAAAGCAAATTTATTTGTTAGTAAATACTCAATATTGGAGTATCTTAGATTATATTGATCGCTATCGGACGATCTACAGATTTGGTCATACGGCACGAGACTATGGGTACAATCTAAAAATATGCAACAGCCAAAAAATTGCTCTGGCTGAATATACTTGTGACTCAAAGACTGATCCACAAGTATATTTAGATCCAAACCAAAATAATAATTGTCAGATTTGGGTGAATACCACCGGACAAAATGGGTTAGGCGTACAGTCTAAGTAATTTCTACTTTAGGCTGGGCTATCAATTATCAACTACTTGTACTGTTCGCATAGCGTCTGCCTTAGCAGAACGTAGCCGTTCGCGTAGCGTCTCGTTCGCGAAGCGTCTCCGATAGGAGAAGAGAAGTATCAATTAATTAGTACATTTCATACTTCATTAATTGGCAAGGTAAATTGCCATTGTAGACAGTAGTTCTTTGAGCAGATTTCAACCCGATCGATTTTGCTAGTTCTTTATTTCCGCTCAGTACATAAGCTGTCCAACCTTTAAACCGATTTTTGAGCACATCGCCCAAGAGCTTATAAAAAGCACCTAAATCCTCATCCCTGCCCAGTCGCTCACCATAGGGAGGGTTGCAGAGTAGAATCCCACTATCTGAAGGAGCTTCCACATCATCTAATTCCTTTACGGCAAGCTGAACATAGCGTTCTACCCCAGAACTACGAGCATTCGATCGAGCCTGTTCGATAATATCAAAGTTGCGATCGCTCCCCATAATCGTCGCTTGCAGATCTTGTTTCTCGCCTGATTCAGCCGTCTTGATCAGTCGATCAAATAAGTCCGCATCAAAGTCTAGCCAGTTCTCAAAGCCGAAGCCATCTCGAAAAATACCTGGAGCGACATTTAGGGCTTGCATCGCCGCTTCTAGGGGCAACGTCCCCGAACCACACAGCGGATCGATAAATGCCATGTCAGGTGTCCAACCAGACATCTTCACCAAAGCCGCTGCTAGAGACTCTTTTAGCGGCGCATCACCGACAGCCGATCGATAGCCACGTCGATGTAAGCTGCTCCCAGAGCTATCTAGACTGACAATACAGACATCTTTATCAATGTGAGCATTGATCCGCACATTTGGATCTTGAATATCCACATTCGATCTTTGTCCAAACTTCTCTGTCTGCTGCTTGGTAATCGCCCGTTTTACCTGCACCGCTGTAAAGTGACTGTGATTTAATTGCTCATTCTTTCCCGTCACTGTCACCGCCATCGTCAGATCCGGCGTAAGATATTCGCCCCAATCGATCTGTTGCACGCCATCATACAACTCCTGATCGTCATTACTGGGAAATTCACCCAACTTTACCAATACCCGAAACGGCAACCGCGCCCATAGATTAACACGATACAATAACTCTCGATCGCCCTGAAATGATACCCCGCAAAAGCCCTGAGCCACATCCTGTGCCCCTAACTCAGTCAGCTCCTGCGCTGCTAACTCTTCTAACCCTCTGGCGACGGTGGCAAAATATTGACTCAAAGTAATTCCTCAGTTCCGACTTGGTTTGAATTCAAACCATCTCCCATTATTCCTTAAATTCTGCTAACCAGCTAGTCTCTAGCGATACGTTGAGATTATTTAAGTAGGTAGGTGCAGTTATTTATAAAATAGATTATGCCTGAAACCTAGCTGGTGGGCACTGCCCACCCTACGCGATATCTTATATTTAATTACGCCCACCTACTTCTTTATCCATACCAATAGCATCATGAGCAGACAAACCTTCGCTATTAGCCCCAAAATACCCGATCGCGATCGCCACCTCACCCAAAGTTACTGTTTTCTTGGGCTGAAATAAAGTGGTATAACCAAATACCCGCCGGATATTTGATTGCTCACCACTTTGAAAATCAGCTAAAACAGCTCGCAAAGCTTTGGGATCGACTTTACCTGCATCTTGGAATCCCCACGTTTGTTTTACGGCATCTAGCGAAGCCGCTGGGAGGGGTTGGCGAGTATCTAGGGGGATTTTCCACAAAATCATTTGCTCTCGCGTCAGCGGCGTATCAGGGCGGAACAGCACGCTGGTGGCATCGCCACTGAGGGGACTGGGAATCAGTCCAGCTTCAGCGAGTCCCTGAATACTCGGAAAATCAGGATTGGTACTGGGGACATCCTGAAAAATCGGTTTAGTATCAGTGGTTGCTAATTTGATTTGTTGGGTGGGTTTAGTTCCAGTAATCTTGTTGTGTGCAGCGACTAGCCAGCGGGCATATTCGCGGCGAGTGACAACCCGATTGGTGGCATTATCGGCACTAGTTAGTACCCCAATTTTGGTTAAGTCGGTGAGATAATCTGCGGTAGCGGTGGGGATGGAGCTACTTGGTTTAGGGTTGTTTGAATTGGGAGTTGGGGCAGTTGGGGCTGGGAGTAAACTGATTGTATAGGTTGTAAGCCCAGATTGTGGCGTGTCGGGGCTGGTTTGAGGGGCGATCAAAATAGTTGATTGCTGTTGCTTGGCGACTAATTGGGGGCTGCTGTCGCTGGGTTGGGTGATGATTTCCCACTGCTTGGACGGGAGTTCTTGCTGGTAAAATTTGTAGACAAGTTCGATCGGATCTGGAGTTGTCCAAGTTGTAACTGTGCCGCTTTCTTTTGTTTCTACAGTGGATTGAAATTGAGCTTGAGCATACAGGGGGAAGTCGGCGGGGAGTGCGTTGGCTGACTTAGTGGAAGTGTCTAAAGGTTTGGTGCCAACCACTGCTGGATCTTGTAGCTTAGGATCTGGCGCGAGATTATTTTGCAGGGATTTTCCGCCATTGCATCCAGCTACAGAGATCAGCATACTAACTGCTAGGCAACTCAGCACTAATGATTTGCCAGAATGAGTAAGATCAGCCCCGATCTGAGCTAGCCAATTAGTCTGGGAAGGCAACACAATTATTTGTTAGATAAAGATAGCTTAATAATTTTACTATGGGAGTCGTGATTCTCACAGAGCGGAGAATACGTCCATCTGTGTTCGGTTGTCGGGATGATTAGTTACCCGCAGATTAGTGGATTAGTTAGGATATAGGTATACCACCTACATCGACAAGGTTGGTAAATTATCCCTACTATTGCTCATCTATTCGCGTGAAACTCACTTTTATCGGTTTAAATAGTTGGTTACTGAATGTTGATGGGCTTCAGATTTTAATCGATCCGTGGCTGGTAGATGCGATCGTGTTTTATGGTTCGCCGTGGCTGTTTGAAGCGAAACACATTACGCCACCTTGTTATACACCGGAAACTCTACCCTCGATCGATCTGATCCTGATTACTCAAAGTCTCGACGATCATTGTCATCAGCCGACTTTAGCTCAATTATCCAAGCAAATTCCAGTCGTTGCGGCTCCGAGTGCGGTCAAAATTGTGGAAAGTTTGGGATACGATCGAGTGATCCGGTTAGCACCCTGGGAAACTTATCTCCTGAATCAGCAAGTTGAGATTATGGCGACTCCAGGTGCAAGGATTCAGACAACGTTAGAAAATGGCTTTTTGGTCAAATCTCTCGAAACGAACAAAACACTCTACTACGAACCGCATTTAGCAACCGATCGTCAGACAATTGACAGGCTGAGTAAACAAGGTAAAATCGACACAATTATCGCCCCGATTGTTGGGCAGATTTTCCCCTTATTGGGGAAGGTAATTATGAATGCTCAGGATGCCTTTCAACTTGCCCAAGCCCTGCAACCGCAATGGTATCTACCGACAGCGACAGGCGCAATCGATGTCAAAGGTATTCTACCGCAATTGACCAAATCAGATGGCTCGATCGATCAATTTAACCAGTTGCTAGCTCAGTCAAAATTATCGACTCAGTTGCTAATGCCTCAACCAGGTGAGACTGTATCAGTGTAGAAAATTCGTCAAATCTTACTTTGGAGCGACCGAATAAACTCCCTAATAATATCAGTCTTGGTACGCTCGGTTTTTTCTGCAAAAGCTTCGAGAATTCTGAGTTCTTGTTCAGGAATTTTGACGTTTAATTGCTTGAGAGACATAGTGCGTGGAGGTAAAATGCTATGTTGAGTTAATTGAGTCATGGCATGTCGGATCAGGTCTGAGATGACACTTTGTTGGTAGGTACATCCGTGGTGACGAGATCTCACAAAAGAGCAGCTACGTCAACGAAATAGTTCGTTCAGCCGCATCAAAATTTGGATAGCAGTAACCCAACTAATTGAGTGACTGCTAACTCAAACACAATAGTTGCGATCCAATTTATTTAGGACGACGATTGAGGAAGTCAGGTAAATTGGTATTGGCACCTTGTGGGGGCTGAGGCTTGGGAAAGCTATCGCTACCAGTCGATATGCCGCCCTGCGATTGCTTGCGAACTTGTTGTTCGGATTGGAGTGCTGATGTCCGGTAGGATGGAGCTGCGGTATTTTGGCGCGACATGTCGGCAATCTCACCCGTAAATCCCGTTGCAATTACGGTGATTCGCATTTCGCCTTGCATCTGTGGATCGATCGATGCCCCAAAGATAATATTCGCATTTGGATCTACGACTTCATGAATCGCATCCGATGCAGCATACACTTCATGTAGGGTCATATCAGCACCACCAGTGATACTCAATACGACACCTCGCGCACCTTCGATCGAGGATTCCAATAATGGGGACGTAATCGCTTGGATCGCCGCTTCTCGTGCTCGTGACTTACCAGAGCCTTCACCAATGCCCATTAGTGCCGATCCCGCATCTGCCATGACAGCGCGGACATCAGCAAAGTCAACATTGATTACGCCTGTAATCTGGATAATATCCGAAATACCTTGCACCCCAGCGCGGAGCACATTATCAGCGTGATGGAAAGCTTCTTGGAGGGGAGTAGCTTCATTAGTTGCTTGGATCAGTTTGTCATTGGGGATGATGATCAAGGCATCCACCTGACTTTGTAATCCACTAATTCCTTCCTCTGCCTGATTTGCCCGTCGTCGTCCCTCAAACCGGAAGGGACGAGTAACCACACCTACGGTAAGAGCACCCATTTCCTTGGCAACTTCAGCAACAACTCGCGCTGCACCAGTTCCAGTTCCACCACCCATCCCAGCGGTAATAAAAACTAGATCCGCTCCCTCTAGGGCGCGTTGAATTTCTTCACGAGATTCTTCTGCTGCTTTTTGACCGATGGCTGGATTGCCGCCAGCTCCGAGTCCCCGCGTAAGTTTTTGACCCAATTGAATCCGTCGCGTCGCACCAGAGTGGGATAGAGCTTGCGCGTCGGTATTCATCGTCCAAAATTCAATCCCTTGAATATCGCTAGCAATCATCCGGTTGACGGCATTACTGCCGCCACCACCAACACCAATTACCTTGATGCGGGCTGTATGACAGAGGGTGATATTATCGGAAACTGCTTCATCCATTAATGAGTAGGCATCTCGGATTGAATTACCATTAAATCCTTGAGGAGAGAGTGGACTGAAATTATTCATGTGGCAGCTATTCTGTAAACCCTTTAAAGCATATTAACCTGCATTATGAATATTTTAGAAATTACCTAGATGTATTGTGTACAGAATGTGGTCAGTGTTCAACTAACCTCGGATGAGATTTGGTCTAGATTTCGATCGGTAGTCGATCGATCGGCTAGAATATAGAGATTATATGGGAGTAGCTTTGGATATTTAAAGTCTGCTCTCGTATGCTATTGATGTAGCTAAATGTATTAATTTTCTTGGTTTAAACTAGATGTGCCTGTGCTGCTGATCCCTGGCTTAAGTTGGAGCTTCGGAGCATCGGGATTGTCTAGATCTAGATAGTCAACATCGACTGAGCCTGCGTCCTGTTGCCAATCCCGAAGCTTGTCGAGTTGTTGAATCCGCTGATTCGATCGAGAGTTAATCCCCGCAGTTCCTAGTCTCACCTTCCCGATTTCAGTCTGCAAGAATAAGTTTTGGGGGTCGCGACAATCAATGATCCCAATCGCAACTGGACTAGTCTGAATCATTTGATACAATTGTGTCCAATCAGGACAACTACCAGTAGTTGGTAATCTCACTTGCAGCTTTGGCAAAGATGACAAAACAGTCGGCTGATAGCTAGAAATTGGCAACTGACGACCACGTTCATCGACGAATATTTGAGACTGGCTTCCGTCTTCGGTGAGAATCCGCGCAATTGGGGGCAGATCCTGTACTTGCACCACTAAATGAGGTGGTAATAACCCGCGATCGATCTTAGCACTGGCGATCGACCCTTGAGCGATTAATTTGTCAGTCAATTGTGATGGAGCCAATTCCATAATCAATTTTGGATAAGGAATGGCTAAGATCGCTCGAATTGCATCGTCAGTGAGATAGTGATTGCCTTCTACGCGAATTTGTTCGGCTTTAGAAATTTTCCAGTCAGATCGGCTGATTGTCCACGCAAATCCACCCAAAATGGCACTCATACAGCCAAATCTCCACAAAGCTTTGACAGCCCGAACTCGCCGTTGTTGCCTAGACTGGCGACGTTTTTTTAGTTGAGTCTTAGTGGGGGCTGAGGGTTGCACGGATGTTGATAATTGATAATTGATAATTGATACTTCGGCTCACTTCTGCGTTGGCGTTAGCCTACCTTCGGTACAGGCAGACACTTCGCGAACGGCTATCGCTCTGCGAAGGCAGACGCTATTGCAAGGCAAACGCTCCGCTACCGCGAACAGTGCAAGCCGCTCAGTACAAGTAATTGATAATTGATTTTACTTGGGAATGAAGTCAGTCCGAACCTGTTGTTTATCACTGCCGCTGACGACAATTGATCGATCTTGGAGTTTGCCGACTCCGCGAGTACCTGTAAATTTAATCGCAGGATCGATTTGTTGATAGACTACATTACCAGTTCCGATTAGCTGTTGGGAAGTAATTTCCCAAACTAATTGATTTGCTTCAAGTTTCGCTTGATTGCGGGTAGCTACGCCACGCGCGTTTCCAGCTAGTGTTGCTAGGGATTTTTGGAGATCTAGTTCCCCTGTGTCTGCGGTTAAAGTTACAGCTTCTTTACGATCGACGATCGTGATCGGTCGATTGGCAGTAACCAACTCTTGATCGATGTCCCAGGCAAATGATTCACCATTGACCTGAATCAGCGGCTTGGTTGCATTCAATTGCACATTGCCTTGCAAATTGATGATTTTACGGTCTAGGGTAGTAGAAAAGCTATTTGCAGTGACTTGGCTGGTGATTTGGTTTTGTTGATAGCGTTGGATTTGGACGGGCTTGTCACCGCTGATCTTTTGATCTTTGACTAGCCAAATTATATGCTCTGTCTGCATTGCCAAGCGAGGATCTTGGGATTGGGCGATAATTTTGCCAGTAAGATCCAATTGTTGTTTGCGGGTGAGATATCTACCCTCATTTGCATTCACCTGAAATTTGGGCTGGTTGGCTTGCACTTTGTCCCGAATAATTAGTAAGTCTGCTTTTGGTTGCCATTCTACTTCTTGACCGATCAAAGTCAATTGGTTCCGAGTTTCTTTCGTCACAACATCACCACGCAAAATTACTTTTTCGCCTGATTGTTCTACTTCACCGATTTTAGCAGTGACACGTAAAACAATTTGACCATCTTGATAAAAATCACCATCTAAGTTGGTAACTTTGGCACGTTGTTTATCTGGTGAGTACACGCCCTTTTGAGCGCGAACTTTCCACAAGGGTTTACCTTGTTTGTCTACTTGTTGGAAGCTGAGATTATTCAATTCTAGTCTAGCTTCGATCGCCACAGGGGTCTTAGTTGGTTTAGGTTTGCTCTCATAACCACAGCCACCAATTCCTAGAACGGCGATTGTCAAAACAATCCTTGTCAAGTGGCATCTTTCCATACTCCAAACTCCCAGCTCCCAACGAATTTAAGTCCAGATATCGGGAGTGAGCGATAAAGGATTAGAATGCTGTTTCGGCGTTTTTTGGATCTCTTCTTTAACATTTTCCAGATCGATATATCGATCGGAGACATTAATCAGACTATCACTAGTCATCGATCGCAAGCTGACTACCTCCACTCTCACACCGCGATAGCTAACGGCATCGACGGCATAAGCCAAATCCCCATCGCCACTGACTAGTACAGCGGTGTCATAGGAACCAACTAGTGCCATCATATCGACGGCAATCTCGACATCTAAGTTCGCCTTCTTGGAACCGTCGGGTAATTGAATCAAATCTTTGGCAATGACGCGATAACCATTGCGTCTCATCCATAGCAAAAATCCTTGCTGCTTCTCATTAGTTCGATCGACACCAGTATAGAAAAAGGATCGGAGCAATCGTGAACCACCAGTGAGTTTAGCTAACAGTTTTGTATAGTCTATTTCTATGTTAAGTTGCAGTGCTGCATAAAACAAATTAGATCCATCGACAAAAATTGCTACTCGTCCCCGATTTTCTAGGAGTTGCTGTGCTGAAAAGATCGAATTTTCATCATGACTGAAACTATTCATCATTAATTAGGGTAATTATAAATTTAAAAAAAGGTTTAAAAAATTGATTTATATATTTGAGATCATCGACAACTTCTTGTCTACGTTATTGAGCATAACAGATTGAGCACAATTAATTGTTAGCAACCAGCGGTAGTTCTAACTTGGCGAAGATTGGACGTGGTTCTCCGAGCAGATCGTTCGCTTTTAAGATGCCCCATTCTAAGTGATGCTCACAACTTACTGATAAATTCGATACATTTTGATCCGATCTAAGCAGATTACTTCCACCGATAAGATCGAAATCAATTTCTAATCCCAATTGTCGATAAATATCCGTACTAATTTTGGGGACTATTGGTGCTAGAAGGTATGCTGCTAAACGGGCTGATTCTAAGGCTGCATATAAAACTTCCGCTAACTCGACCTGTTTGTCTTGCTTAAATAAAGCCCAAGGCGCGAGATCGTCTATGTACTTATTACTTGAGTGTGCCAGTGTAATAATTAATTCACAAGCTTCCTTAAATGCTAAATTATCATAGGCAAGACTTACTTGAGTTCCTAACTTTTGACCGAGAAGTTTGAGTGGATTATCGGCAGAAATGTCTGCTGGGTTACAATTTGGTACTTGACCTTGGCAATATTTTTTAGCCATATTTAGGGTGCGATTAACTAAATTCCCTAAATTGTTGGCAAGATCGGCATTGACTATTTCAACAAAGCGCGTCTCGTTAAAGTCTCCGTCTTGACCAAATTCAATCCCTTTGAGAAAGTAATATCTTAATGCTTCCGCACCATATTGATCGACTAATTCGATCGGATTGATCGCATTCCCTTCACTTTTACTAATCTTTTTGCCATCTTTGGTAAAGTAGCCATGTGCAAAAACACGCTCGGGGATCGATAATCCAGCAGACATCAACATGGCAGGCCAATAGATCGCATGAAAGCGTAAAATGTCTTTACCAATTAGGTGGAGGTTAATTGGCCAGCGTTGGGCTAAAGCATTGTTGAGAGTGGGTTCGTCCTCAGGATCGAGCAACCCTGTCATATACCCTAATAACGCATCAAACCAAACATAGATGGTTTGGTGGGGATCGGCTGGCAGTGGGATTCCCCAGTCAACATTCACCCGCGAAATTGAGAAATCTTGCAACCCCTGAGCCACAAATTTCAACACCTCATTCCGCCGACTAGTTGGCAAGATAAAATCAGGACGTTCAGCGTACAGAGCTTCTAATTGCTGTTGATATTTAGAGAGTCTAAAAAAGTAATTGGTTTCATCGCGCCATTCTACCTGCTTGCTGGGGTGCATCGGACAATGCTTGTCATCCAGCAGATCTCGCTCTTCCTTGAACTCCTCACAAGCGACACAATACCAGCCCTGTTGAGTCCCCTGATAGATATCGCCACTCTCCCACACCCGCTGGAAAAAGTCTTTAACAATCCGCTGATGATTAGCCGATGTCGTCCGACTAAACCTGTCGTACTTGATATTCAGCTTGCTCCAGAGCGAGTCAAATCGCTCGACAATTCGATCGCAATGAACTTTGGGATCGACACCTGCGGCAATTGCTGTCCGCTCAATTTTCTGCCCATGCTCATCGGTGCCAGTAATCAGCAAGACATCTCGGTTTTGCAGTCGCTGCCATCTCGCGATTGTATCTGCGGCCATCGTCGTATAAGCATGTCCGATGTGTGGCACATCATTAACATAATACAATGGGGTCGTGACTGTAAAAGACTGTTGATTATTGGTGGGCTGATTCATAAAATGCGGCTAAAACGTATCGAATTCGATCGACAAACAATATTTCGGGGATGAGTTGACAAGACAAAGTAACCAAAGCCATGACTACAGTTAGATCTTAGGTCTGTCGATCCTAATATTGAAATCAATGCTGATATTTAAGTACTGTAGAGGCTTTAGCAATGATTTTTGATATTGAAAAATTAAAGTAAGAGCGTGGCTTGTGTAGAGTCATTGGCACGCTGCGACTAAGCTTTAGCATCAGTTCGCCCAAGTGCAGCTCCAGTATCTATCATAGCGGATATTGACATCAATCTTACTGAAATTCGGTGCGTTGTTGCCTAATTAGCTGTTTACCCTGATAGAATGGATCCTACTACCAGGATAACTAGCTCAATGGTAGAGCATCGGACTCTTAATCCGTTGGTTCCGAGTTCGAGCCTCGGGTTATCCATTTTTTTTTAGAAGCTTTAGGCGTTAGTAGCCCTATCGCCTTTCCCACACAGACGCTTTTTCTAATAATTGTTGACAGATAATAAATCCTCAGCATTTGGTTATAATCTATTAGCTGGAGTTATTGCTGCGGAGATAGTGTAATTGATATTCTGTGACGGGCAGCGGCTTTGATTATAGTTGATCAATTGACAGACTCATTGAGTAGTATGTAATTCAGGTGCAATTCAAGACTGCTCGATCGACCTAAAATTGCCGATCGAGGTCTTCACATTAGCTTAAAAAATTTCACAAATCTTCATCATCCGTTAGGATTAGCGTATACTACGAAAGCAAAGCTTAATCCTATGTTTACAGGAGCAAAAATCTAATGTCTGAGGCGCAGCAGCCCATCAGAGTCCCTAGGG
>JAJAYU010000337.1 GCA_026786125.1 Chamaesiphon sp. | reverse complement strand
GAGAGTGGTATCGATCGTGAAAGCTAGTTTTTGGTTTGGTTGGATTTTGAGCCTGCAAGTGGCTCTGTTTTGGTGCTGGGGCATACCTGCTGCAAATGCTTTTACATCAGAGCAACAATTGGTGCTGCAAGCTTGGCGGACGGTAAATCAGGCTTATTATGACAATAGTTTCAATCATCAAAATTGGTGGTTGACTAGGGACAGCACGATGAAGCAGAAATTTTCAAATGAGGAAGCAGCTTATGCGGCGATTACCAAAATGATCGCCACTTTGGACGAACCGTTTACCCGATTGCTGCGCCCCGAACAATATCGCAGTCTCAAGGTAAATACCGCTGGAGAATTGTCTGGAGTGGGCTTGCAAATCGGTGTGAAGGTGGGTAGTAAATCGATCGAGGTAATTGCCCCGATTGCTGGATCTCCGGCGGCTCAAGCAGGGATTTTGCCCCATGACACAATCGTCGAAATCGATGCCATTCCCACCTCCGAATTGACGCTCGATACAGCAGCAGTCAGAATGCGCGGGGAAACTGGCACGAATGTAAGTTTGATCGTCCAAACAGCAGAGCAGCCAACCCGCGAGGTAATTTTGATTCGGCGCAAAATCGAACTCAATCCCGTCACAGCCGAACTCCACACTGAAAATGGTCGCAAAATCGGCTATCTCCGATTAGCTCAATTTAGTGCCAAAGCCGCTGAAGAACTGGGTGAGAATATTACTAAATTCCAACAGCAAGGTGTCGCAGGCTATGTACTGGATCTCCGTAATAATCCAGGCGGATTGGTGCAAGCGGGAGTAGAAATCGCTCGTCAATGGCTGAATGAAGGGACGATCGTCTATACTGTCGATCGACGTGGTGCGATTGATGCGATCGAGTCTATGGGTACAGCTCTGACGGATGCGCCACTGGTAGTATTAGTCAACGAAGGTACTGCTAGTGCCAGCGAAATCCTCGCTGGAGCCTTGCAAGACAATGGCAGAGCTAAACTGATCGGTACCAAGACATTTGGTAAAGGTTTAATTCAATCCTTATTTGACTTGCCCAATGGTAGTGGTTTGGCTGTCACTGTTGCCAAATATGAAACCCCCAATCATCATGATATTCACAAATTGGGGATCACACCCGATCGAGTCGTCCCAACTCCAGAAATTGCGGTAGAGTTCGCAGCGACAGCCCAGGATACTCAATATCTGGCAGCGGTTCAAGAGTTAGGAGTTCACTTCAGCTCCTTAACCGCAGCGACAGACGCGCCGCGAGCAGTAGGCGATAGCCTCTTGTAAGGAACTTAACCTAAAATTAGCTCAGTACAAGGATCTGGAGGTTGGGTAGAGCAGAGCGAAACCCAACACACTCAATTATCAGATAGCAATCTACTCAGAAATTAGTTCCGATGAGCAAAACTGTATTTATTACTGGAGCATCCACTGGCATTGGACTAGCTACCGCACAATTATTTCAGCAGCAAGGTTGGAACGTAGTGGCGACGATGCGTGCTCCCGAAAAATCTACTGCATTTACTGACGTGCCAAATGTGCTGTGCCTAGCTCTGGATGTGACTAAAGTAGATACAATTCATGCCGCAATCGATCGAGCAATTGCCCAGTTCGGGACGATCGATGTGGTCGTAAATAATGCTGGATACGCGCTCATCGGTGCGTTTGAAGCTTGCGAAATGGCAGATATTCGCAGTCAATTTGAGACGAATGTATTTGGATTGATGGAAGTTACCCGCGCAATCTTGCCACATTTTCGGCTCCGCAAACAGGGGGTGTTAGTGAATGTGGCATCAGTTGGCGGCAGAGTCACCTTCCCGATTTATAGCCCTTACCATGCCACCAAATGGGCGATAGATGGCTTCTCCGAGTCCTTGCAATATGAATTGCGCCAGTTCAACATTAAAGTCAAACTCATTGAACCTGGCGCGATTAAAACTGATTTCTATAGTCGATCGATTACAGTTGCCAAGCAAGCTGGATTGACTGTCTATGATGACTATATCCAAAGGACTTTACCCCAAATGGATCGAGCTGGGAAAGAAGGCTCTCCACCAGAAGTTACCGCTCAAGCTATTTATAAAGCTGCAACCGACGGTACCTGGAAGTTGCGCTACCCCGCTGGTGGCAATGCGGGTTTATTATTGGGATTGCGAAAATTATTGCCAGATGCTTGGTTTACGGCATTGATCCGCCGCAGCATCGAAAAATAACGATCGGGATTTACAGGAGTTAGAGGATTTGGAGGATGATGTTGCTGATATGAATCGTATTGCTTCTCTTGGTTGGTTCGGCTCCGCTCACCAACCAACTCATTGCTAACTGTTACAACCCAACAAATTACCGATCCCAAATCCGCTAAATAAATTACCCTTAGAGAAGGTACTCATATATCGAAATCGTATTAGACGGGGAAAACTGGCTATGCACCTAAGCGAAATTACCCATCCAAACCAGTTGCACGGTTTATCTGTTCGGCAGTTAGAGCAAGTTGCTCTGGAAATCCGGGAAAAACATCTTCAGACAGTAGCCGCTAGTGGTGGGCATTTAGCCCCTGGATTGGGTGTCGTCGAGCTAACCTTGGCACTGTATCAAACATTGGATCTCGATCGAGATAAAATAGTTTGGGATGTCGGACACCAAGCTTATCCCCATAAATTAATTACGGGTCGATACAATCGGTTTCATACACTGCGGCAGAAGGATGGGATTGCTGGCTATCTCAATCGCAAAGAGAGCAAATTCGATCATTTTGGAGCGGGACACGCCTCTACCAGCATTTCTGCGGCATTAGGGATGGCGATCGCCCGTGACCTCAAGGGCGAACATTTTAAATGTGTAGCGGTGATTGGCGATGGCGCACTTACAGGCGGGATGGCTCTAGAAGCGATCGATCATGCTGGACATTTACCCAAAACTAATTTGTTGGTGGTGTTGAATGACAACGAGATGTCGATCTCTGCCAACGTGGGTGCAATTCCCCGTTATCTGAATAAACTGCGCGTCAGTGCGCCGATTCAGTTCCTCAGTGACAATATCGAGGAACAATTAAAAAATATTCCGTTCGTGGGTGAAACAATTTCGCCGGAACTCGCACGGGTGAAGGAAGGGATGAAACGTTTAGCCGTACCTAAAGTCGGTGCCGTATTTGAAGAATTAGGCTTTACTTACATTGGCCCTGTTGACGGTCACAATCTGGCAGAGTTGATTAGTACCTTTGAAGGTGCCCACAAGCATCCTGGGCCAGTAATGGTGCATGTTGTCACCAAGAAAGGCAAGGGCTACGAGATCGCCGAGCTGGATCAAGAAGGCTATCATGCTCAAAATCCTTTTAATTTAACCACAGGTAAAAGTGCACCTGCGACGAAACCCAAACCACCAACATATTCCAAAGTATTTGCCGATACCCTCATTACTCTAGCCAAACACAATCCTAAAATCGTGGCAATTACGGCGGCAATGGGCACGGGTACATGCTTAGACAAATTTCAGGCCAAGTTCCCCGATCGATATCTAGATGTCGGCATTGCCGAACAACACGCGATTACTTGTGCTGCTGGGTTAGCAACGGAAGGAATGCGTCCAGTCGCCGCGATTTATTCCACGTTCTTACAACGCGCCTTCGATCAAATCGTTCATGACGCAGCGATTCAACAGCTCCCTGTATTCCTGTGTCTTGATCGAGCTGGCATCGTCGGTGCTGATGGCCCCACCCACCAAGGGATGTATGATATTGCCTATCTGCGCTGTATCCCCAACATGGTACTGATGGCACCCAAGGATGAGGGCGAATTGCAGCGGATGGTAGTCACTGGAGTTAACTATACCGCAGGTCCGATCGCCATGCGATACCCTCGTGGTAATGGTTATGGTGTACCGTTAATGGAAGAAGGCTGGGAAGAACTACCGATCGGAAAGGCTGAAATCCTCCGCCAAGGTGATGATGTGCTGATGATCGCCTACGGTTCGATGGTACATCCCACGCTCCAAGCTGCCCAACTCCTCAATGAGCATGGCATTTCTGCGACGGTGATCAATGCCCGCTTTGCCAAACCCTTAGATACCGAATTATTTGCGCCCCTAGCGCAGAAAATTGGCAAGGTAGTCACAGTTGAAGAAGGCTGTCTGATGGGTGGTTTCGGTTCCGCAATCGCCGAATCATTAATGGATCTCAATGTCGTGGTACCAATCAAACGAATTGGCGTACCCGATATCCTGGTAGAACATGCGACTCCTGATGAGTCATTAGCTAGTCTCGGTTTAACTAGCGACAAAATCGCCGATACAGTCCGGAATGCTTTCTTTAGTGAAAAGTCCGTAGCTGTTGGTGTTTAATAACTAAACTCAATTTTTGCTAGCTGAATCACTCAGATATTACCGATAAATATTGAGAATTCAGCTAGCTTTTTTGCGATATTTTACTCCTCATAGTGAAAACGCGCCTGAAGAAAAATAATCCGATTAGCATCAATTTGATATAGTAAGCGATGCTCTAAATCGATCCGTCGAGACCAAGTATTTGGCGCAATATATTTTAGTGGTTCAGGTTTTCCAATACCTGTAAAAGGATCGCCATTAAGAATATCAGCTAATAAATCCATGATTCTATCTGCTTTCTTTGGTTCGTATCGATACCACCACCGCAAATCTGCTTTGAATTCAGGGCTAAATAAAGGAGCGAATCCAGCTATCGGCTGTACTGAATCCTCACCACTTTGGGTTAGCTTTCTAGCTTTACGGCTCAATCTCTAATTCCTCGCGTAATTGTGCCAACGTTTGAGGTGAAGATTGCGTGGATTTTGCCCATTCTAGGGCACTAAACAAACGTTTGGCGTTAGCAGGACTACGGAGTAAATAGACTGACTCCAGTAGGCTTGAAAGTTCATCTGCCGCAATAAGTGCAACATCACCACGACTGCGACTGGTGATTGTAATTATCTCTTTGTCTTTACTAACGAGATCGAGCAGTTGGGCTAAATTCGCGCGTGCGTGAGAGTAAGTAATTTCTTGATTTGTCATAGCTACTCGTTTGTGGTAACTGTACAACTATATTGTACAAGTTAATTTGATCGCACAGCATTTCCAGCAGATATTTGATTTAAGCTTCTTCTTGAAGGATCTCTGGCACGATTTTTCGCTCATCTACCAAGTTCGATAAATGTATCCACTGCTCAATACTCAAATCTTCGGCACGAGCTTCAGTGTTGATATCCATCGAGATTAGTAGCTCGGTTAATGCTTCTCGATCAATCGCCCCTTGAAGATTATTACGCAACATTTTACGCCGAGAACCAAATCCTAATCTGACTAAATTATCTAATACTTTTGGGCTATTGGGTTCGATCGATAGTCGTCTTGGGGTAAGTCTAATCACCGCCGAATCAACTTTCGGCGGTGGCGAAAAATCACGGGCGGGTACGGGACAAATTAACTCACAGTGAGCTAAATATTGGACACGAATTGATAATGCACCGAAGGCTTTAGTACTTGGCTTGGCATATAACCGATCACCGACTTCTTTTTGGACTAATAAGACGATCGAATCAAATGGTTTTTCGGCTGGATGAACGATATTTCCTAACAGCTTTTCGAGAATTGGGCCAGTAATGTTATAGGGAATATTGGCGACGACTTTATTCGCATTTTGGAACTTAGGGAAATCGTTTAAAACACTATCGACATCTAGGCTAAGAAAGTCATTTTCTAATAGCAAAAAATTATCGACATTGCCTAATTTTTTGACTAATAAAGCACACAAATCTCGATCAATCTCAACAGCAACCACCGCACTCGCCGCCGGAATTAATCGCCGCGTCAAAATTCCTGTACCTGGGCCAATTTCGAGAATCCGATCGGTTGGAGCAATCTTGGCTGCTGTTATGATTCGATCGAGTACCTGTTCATTCCGCAGCCAGTGTTGTCCAAATTGTTTCTTCGTCTTCATTAAATACTCGTGCTATTACTCAACAATTTCAACTCATTCCTAGCCGCCCTCGCTTTCTATACTTGTTGCCCGATTCCCACTAATTTCCAGTTAGATTTTACCCGAATTGCGCGGTGGGCACCTGCGATCGGTCTATTAATTGGCGGGGGATTGGGATTGGTAGATCTGGGCTTGGATTGGCTAGAGATGCCCATCTTAACTCGATCGGGTGTCGTCGTGGTGTTGTGGATCTGGTGGACGGGTGGATTGCATCTGGACGGGGCAATGGATGCTGCTGATGGGCTGGCAGTCCAAGATCCCGACCGCAGGCTAACGGTGATGACAGACAGCGTTACAGGGGCGTTTGGGGCAATGGTGGCGGTAGTGATCATCTTACTCAAAACTTGTGCCCTGGCGGAAATTACACCCGATCGAATCTGGATTCTACCATTGGTAGCTGGCTGGAGTCGGTGGGGACAAGTCCTGGCGATTTCGGTATATCCCTATCTCAAGCCCACAGGGAAGGGTGCATTTCATCGTCAAGGCATCAAACTACCCCAGGATATCTTACTAGGATTGGTGTTTTTGCTAGCTGTCACTGGTTGTCAGATCTATTTACAGCCTCAAGAGTGGTTAACAATTGGATTGAGATCTATTGCTAGCTGCGGAATTTCAGCTTTAGTCGGCTACTACTTCCATCGAAAATTAGGCGGACATACCGGAGACACCTACGGCGCAGTCGTTGAATGGACAGAAACATTCACCCTCTGTCTGTTTACCGTCCCGATTCCCCAGATGTTGGGTTTCATTCTTCAACCCAACCTAGCTTAACTATTCACTAATTCCCCTCCCAACTACCAGCAAATTAAGGTATTATGAAAAGGTTGTCTAAAAATTCGCACATTCAGGAATTCGGGTGTTTCATTTATGAAATACAGCCTGGGTGGAGGATAAACCCGATTAGGAGAAATTGAGTCTTATGCCAGTAGTATCTTTGGCGCAAATGATGGAGTCTGGCGTTCACTTTGGACACCAAACCAGACGGTGGAACCCCAAAATGGCTCCATACATCTTCACTGCGCGCAACGG
>JAJAYU010000336.1 GCA_026786125.1 Chamaesiphon sp. | reverse complement strand
GGTGCTACCGATATTGAAATTCAACAACGTGGCAAACGTCGTCTGGCATATCTAATCGGCAAAAACCGCGATGGTATCTACGTCCAAGTCAACTTTACTGGTTCTGGCAAAGAAATTGCCCCACTAGAAAGAGCAATGCGTCTGAGTGAAGATGTCATTCGCTACTTGAGCCTCAAACTCGATCCACCTAAAAAGGCTGCTAAAGCAGCCGCTGCTGCTGCCGCACTTGCTGAAAGTGAAGATGCTGCATAATATTTCGGTTAGAATCTAGCATTCCCCAAGAAAATAGCCTGCATTAGCGGGCTATTTTCATAGAAATAGGCAGTTTTGACCGTGATCCTCAGCCTGCTTAGTGTATTAAAACCCAAGACTTAATCGCTCAAGATTCAGGAACTTATCAGCAGTTAAACACTTCAAATAGATTGTAACTCACACCAACAAGTCTGCTGAATTGACTTTGCCTCCAGTCGTATGACAACTCCACACACTCCAAATACTTTTTGCCGCTTATCTCGGCCCCTATTACTAGGAATCCTCACTAGCATTTCTGGTATTTTCATCGGGATAGTACCAGATGTTACGGCATCACAGCCTAGCTTGCTCTTTAGTAGTGCAGCACGGGCGGATGAATTTAGTGAGGCAGATCTGCGTAATTATGCCACCGCACTAATGGAAATTGAACCAATTCGGCAGTCAGCACTAGCTCAGGTGCGGGCGAGTACTGGTGGTGCGCTACCAAATCTCGTCTGTAACCAACCAAACACAATGGAAGGATTGAACCCCGAAGCAAAATCTCTATTTGTTAATTACTGCAATAAGTGTGAGACTATCGCCTCTAGTCGCGGACTGAGTATCGAAAGATTCAATCAAATTACCCAGTCTGTCCGCTCCAATCCTCAACTTCAAAATCGGGTACGCAGTTTCATGACTAATGGATAACGATATTTTCGGGTTCGCAGCCGATTTTTGCCAAATTGCGTCAATCTAAGTAAAAATATAGTATTGACGATCGTTTAGTGAAGCTAAGTCTACCATGTCCAACGGCTCACCAGCTCCAACAGCTATCATATTTACTCACAGGTTGCATCACCATCATCATCATTCAATCTCCCCACTAGTCCTGTCTCTAACTGCCGACGAACGCACCCGTAGCCGTCATCATTTCGTTACTGATGATGGAACTGCCATTTATCTACAACTACCGCGAGGCACCGCCCTTCAAGAAGGTGATCTACTGTCATCAATGGCAGATGAGATCTTAGTAAAAATTGCGGCAAAACCTGAGCCAGTTTTGACCGTTACTAGTGATGACTCAATCAATTTATTACGCGCGGCTTATCATTTAGGCAATCGGCACGTCAGCCTCGAAATTACGCCTACCTATCTCCGCTTGGCTCCCGATTCTGTGTTAGCCGCAATGCTGACGCAATTAGGTTTACAAGTTGTTGAGCAAATTGCTCCATTCTGTCCTCAAGGTGGTGCTTATAGCAATCATAGCAATCATCATTAGGCATTAGGCTTTAGATCTGTAGGTTGGAACGTGAATTTAGAAGTACAAGATAACCAGCGACTATTAAGATTATTACAGCTAGCTAGCCCACTTTTACCTGTGGGGGGCTATAGCTATTCTGAGGGACTGGAGGGCCTGATTTCCCAAGGGATAATTCAGGATCGAGTGATGCTCCAAGCCTGGATCCAGAGGGAGTTGCAAGTAGGTGCAATTCGGGTTGAGACAGCAATTATGGATCGTGCTTACTTGGCAGGAATTGAGCCTAATCTTGAAAGATTGCAATACTGGAATCAATGGCTCTCGGCTGCACGGGAAACTGAAGAATTGCGTCAACAAAGCTGGCAAATGGGCGGCTCCCTGACTAAACTTGCGATCAAATTGACACCAAAAATTCAAGATTTAATTACCGCAACTGTTGGCGGAGCCTCTGTGCAAGAGTATCGACATTGCAATTACGCGATCGCTTTTGGAATTATCGCACAGTACTGGCAGATCGATCGACCCACAACAATCGCCGCCTATCTACACAGTTGGGTAACAAATTACCTTGGCGCGGGTGTCAAACTAATTCCGCTAGGGCAAACAGCCGGACAACAGATCCTGTGGGAGTTACAGGGCGAAATTGATGCTCTGACCCAAACTATTCCCCATCTTGCTGATGACGATCTCTACGCCTGTAGCTGGGGACAGTCACTAGCTAGTATGCAGCATGAAACTCTCTACAGTCGGCTGTTTAGAAGCTGAAGTATTCAAGTACAATTCCTGGTTGAGCTAATTTTCTAAAAAACTATTGATATTTATTCTCAACATGTATTGACATTAGTTCTCAAGAGATATATAGTAATGTATATCACTCAAGTTCATTGATAACAGCCGCCAGTCATCTACAGGTATGTAGTAAGAAATCGTAAATGACTGGATAGTAGAACTTTATAAGTTTATTTACGTGCGCTAGTCATTGATTTGGTGTTCTCCTCTCTAAAAATTAAGGATCGGCAGGTCGGATTGATTAGCTTACGCTCATCATCCGACTTTTTTTGGAAATATTGAGATTCTCAATATTTATACTAGCCAAACTAAACCTAATTTATTAAGAACTTTTATGATTAAGTTGAGATATTTTAGATCGATTGTCAGAAAACTATCCACAATCCCTGCCATAGTTTCACATCCGTCTAATCCGATACGGAGAAAAGATTACGATCGACCTATCCTAAACTATTGAACTAAACGGTACTTAAATGGACAAGATGACGGTTATCCGATCTGGATTCAACTCAAAAGAATTAGTAGAATGTCAATAGTTTGTTACAAAAATTAATATTAAAGATTAAACTAGTAACGGACTGTTCTTAATAGTAACCAGCCCAATGTACAACTCCATTGACAGAAACAACCCTTTTGACGAAAGTGTTCCTGCCCTAGATATGGATCTGCTCCGGAAGTTGATCGGTCAGCAGCCCCAGTGCGAACCGATCTTGGAACATAGCGCTATTCTGGGCTGTGGCTATGTAGGCAGCGCGTTAGCGGACTATTGGCAAGATCAGGGGCACTTTGTCACGGGTACAACCACCAGCACCGAACGAGTCGCTTCACTATCCGAGATTGTCTCCCAAGCAGTTGTAATTAAGGGAAATGATCTTGGAGGACTGCAATTACTGCTACAAGGTCAAGATACTCTGGTGGTTAGTGTTGCTCCGACTGGATTTCAGGAGGCAGATCGATCGACTTATGCAGCGACTTACATCACCACTGCCAAGAATGTAGCTACAGCTTTGAGTCATAACCCCAGTGTCAAGCAGGTCATTTACTTGAGTAGTTGCTCTGTCTATGGCGATCGTCAGGGAGAATGGGTGGATGAAACTGCCCAAATCGATCCTCTAGACGACAAGAGCCAGATAATTTATGAGGCTGAGAAAATTATCCTCCAGGCGGCGAATGAACGCCAAAAAGTCTGCGTGCTGCGGCTGGGCGGGATTTATGGCACTGGTCGTGAGCTAGTCAACATGTTCGGTGGTTTGGCTGGGATGACTATGCCAGGAAAAGGTGATCGATTTATCAATTGGATTCATCGCGACGATATCATTAGTGCGATCGATTTTGCGCGATTAAATGAGCTAAATGGAATTTATAATCTGGTTGACGATAGCCAGCTCACCGTCAAAGAGCAGGTCAAACTTGTCTGTGCTCGTTATGGATTGCCACCAGTCACTTGGGATATCTCAAAATTAAGCCCTCCACGCAACAGCCTACAAGTCAGCAATCATAAACTCAAAGCAGTAGGGTTCGAGCTAATTCACCCACAACTGTTTGTTTGAGCTAAAAACCATCCTTGAATGTTAATCCTAAAAGTTTGCATTTGGCTTTGACTCGAATGTCCCTAAAATTTAATTGGTACCTATGAATATTTCTGTCGGACTGAGCTTTGAGCAACAATTTAATTTGAGAGTGTACAAAGAACAAGTCGGACAGCTTGACTTATCAACCGCCCAAGATATGTTGCTAGAGGTCTTGCGTCAATCAATGGTGAAAGATAACTTATTGAGGGAGATGATTAAGAATGGCATTTAGCTCGAAGGGCTAGATCTAGACACTACCTGTAGAGGCGGCTAGCTCGGCTAATCGCTCCTGCTGGTCTTGAGAGATACAACTTTGGATTACCTCCTCTAGATCGCCAGATAGCACCTTCTCTAGACCAAAATTATGCCCTAATCGGTGATCGGTGGCACGGTTGTCTTTATAATTATATGTGCGGATTTTTTCCGATCGAGATCCAGTTCCGACTTGAGAGCGGCGCATAGAAGTTACTTCTTCTTGTTGTTCTCTCAATTTGATATCGTATAACTTCGCCCGCAAGATTTGCATGGCGCGCTCTTTGTTCTGACGCTGGGAACGTTCCTCTGTACAGAAGATCCGAATTCCAGTGGGTTTGTGGAATAAATCGGCGGCGGTTTCTACTTTGTTAACGTTTTGTCCACCTGCTCCACCAGATCTGGCGGTACTCATTTCGATATCCTTGGGATCGATAAAGATTTCAACTTCATCGACTTCAGGCATAATCGCCACAGTCGCGGTGGATGTGTGTACTCTTCCGCCAGATTCGGTTAGTGGTACCCGTTGCACCCGATGTACGCCAGCTTCAAATTTGAGCTGACTATAGACTAATTCCCCTTGAATTTCCAGCACAGCTTCTTTAAATCCGCCCATTTCTGCAAGGGACTCGCTGACGAGTTTAACTTTCCATTTTTGGGTTTCGGCGTAGCGGGAATACATCCGCACCAAGTCACCTGCCCAAATTCCAGCTTCATCGCCACCAGTACCCGCCCGAATTTCTAACATGATATTTTTATCATCGTTAGGATCTTTTGGTAATAGTAAAACTTTAAGTTTGCTTTCTAATTCTTCGCTCTGGACTTCCAGTTCTTCAGCTTCTAGTGAAGCCATTGCTTGTAGTTCAAGATCGTTACCCGATTCTTTGACTATCTCTCTGGCTCCAACCAAATCTTCTTGGGTTTGTTTCCATTTGTCGAATGTTTCGACGACGGTTTCGAGGGCGGCGCGGGCTTTGCCGATCCGTTGCATTTCACTGGCATCTCTGGCAATGTCTGGATCTCCGAGTTTGCGGGTGAGTTCGTGAAATGTTTGTTCGACGGATCTTAGTTTATCTAGTAAGTATGATTCTGCCATAATTTTAGGTTTTAGGCTTTAGGC
>JAJAYU010000335.1 GCA_026786125.1 Chamaesiphon sp. | reverse complement strand
TTTTTTATAGTTGCTGATGGTATGGGTGGTCATGCTGGTGGCGAAGAAGCCAGTCGGATTGCCATTGAGACCACACACACATACTTAGAAAAACATTGGGAAGACGAACCCGATACCAAAAATCTCCTCGCACAGGCTCTAATCGCCGCAAATGATGCCATCGTCGCCGACCAGGAGCAGAACTCCCAGCGCGCTGATATGGGCACCACCCTGGTGACAATTTTATTCCGTGACGATCTAGTCTGGTCTGCTCATGTGGGCGATTCCCGTCTCTATCGCCTCCGTGGTGATAAATTAGACCTAATTACTGAAGATGATACCTGGGTCGCTAGAGCGATGAAACTAGGTCAGCTTAATGCGGATGAAGCAAAAGTACACCCACTCAGACATGTGTTATCTCACTGTCTCGGTCGTCGTGACTTGCGCCAGATCAATATTCAAACCCAGTCAGTCAATCCTGGCGATCGTGTCTTACTCTGTAGTGATGGCTTGACCGAAGAAGTTCCCCACGATGAAATTGCTATTCATCTTCAAGCAGAGACAAATGAACTTGCAGCTCAAGCTCTAATTGATGCTGCAAAACAACATGGTGGCAGTGACAATATCACCGTAATTATCGCAACCATGCAGTAGGTCATTTAATTCTCCGTGGGATTTCATGGGTCATCAGATCGTAAGCCATTTTTGTATTCGGAAAAATGGCTCTTGCCTCCTGCAATAAATCATCCAAAACGATCGCATTTCCAGGCATATAACGCGGACTAAAATGCGTCAGAATTAATTCTTTCACGCCTGCACCCAAAGCAACTTGAGCAGCCATCGTCGAAGTAGAATGTAGCCTGTCAAAAGCCATATCTGCATCTTGATGGGCAAAAGTAGATTCATGAATTAATACATCAGCATCTTCAGCCAGTTCGATCGAATTCTCACAAAATACTGTATCTGTACAGTAGACAAACTTGCGCCCAATTTCCGTCTCACCACACAAATCTCGACCATTAATAACTGTGCCCGATGGCAAAGTTACCACCTCACCATTTTTTAACTTGCCATAAATTGGCCCAGATGGAATGCCCCATTGCTTAGCTTTTGCTAAGTCAAATTTACCAGCTTTATCAGTCTCACTCACCCGATAACCATAAGCAGGCACCTTATGTTTGAGCGGAATACATGTAACCGTAAAATCTGCTTCCCGATGCACAATTCCAGGCTCGATCGTATGTACCTTGATCGGGTAATGTAGATGAGTATAAGAATACTTTTGACACGCTCGTAGATATTCATCCAACCCCTTAGGGCCATAAATATCGATCCGATCTGGACTTCCCGCCATCCCATATGTCGCCAACAATCCCATCAATCCGAAAATATGGTCGCCATGCAAATGGGTCACAAAAATCCGTCGAATCTGACTAATTTTGACATCGCAGCGCATTAATTGATGCTGAGTAGCTTCACCGCAATCAAATAACCACACTTCCGCCCGTTGTGGCAGATTGAGTGCGATACTAGAAACATTGCGCGATCGAGTGGGAACACCAGAAGATGTGCCAAGAAAGGTAATTTGCACGTTATTCGATGCTCATACTGAGAGATTACGCTAATAATTAGGCATATAGAGCTATTGGTCTATAATTTAGTATCTAATTATAGAGGATGATACCCAATTTAAGACTCTTCGGTAGACTCCAAAACCTAAAGTCGGTCAGTGAGCGGAGCCGAACTGAAAGCCTGAAACCTAAAGCCTACTCATGAAGATAAATCCTGGAAATATCAACGAAGAACCAAGAATCGAGCTAGTGCCGCTGATTGATATAATCTTTTGCATTTTGACATTCTTTTTATTGGCTGGACTACAGGTAGCCAGACAGCAAGCAATCAATGTCGATATTCCTAAGGCGACTAGTGGTGCCCCAGCCGCGCGAGAATTATTGATGGTCAGTCTTAATGAAGCTGGACAACTATTTCTCGAACAGCAACCGATGCTGGTGCCTGGGCAATTGATCGAAGCAGTCAAGCAGTATCGTCAAGCGCGACCAAATAGCTCGATCGTTTTGTATGCCTCAAAACAAGTCAGTTACAATAAAGTCGTCGAAGTGCTAGATGCGCTCCGAGGTGTTGCTGGCGATCGAGTAGCATTAGCCACTCTACCATCAAATACCATCGCCCCCACTCCGCCTGTCCTCATAACGCCACCTGGATACCCCTACAATCCCTATCAGGGCGTAAATCCCTACACTCCATATCAAATTGCTCCTGGCACTCCACAGCCGATGCCTGGGGCGGTAAATCCAGCCCCAGGTTCTGTGGTGCCGCCGACACAAGTAAATCCCGATCCTCTCTCGCAGCCAGTTCCAGTAGCGACTCCCACCACAGCTCCTGCGATAAAGCCCAGTAAATCACCTTAGAAAGTTGAAAGATCTGTAGGTTGGGTTGAAGAATGAAACCCAACGCTAGAGCATCGCATCTTTCAACGCATATACTACTCGTTGCTGTTCCTCTGGCGTAATTTCGGGGAACATCGGCAATGATAATACCTGATTGCTGACTAATTCGGTGACAGGATAGCTGCCAGCAGGTAGATTTAGATTTTGATATACTGCTTGCAAATGTAAGGGTAGAGGATAATAGATCATCGAGATTACACCAGCTTCCATTAATTTGGCGCGGACGGCATCGCGATGAGCTGCGGCATCCACCCCATCAGGAGCAACTATTCTGATTGTGTATTGATTCCAAACAGATTCACCGCCAGGAGTCGGTTGTGGGGTAATAATATTCGGCACGTTGGCGAGTAATTTTTGATAACGCGCTGCAACTACGGATCTTTGCTGGTTCCAGGTGTCAAGATGTTGGAGTTTTACCTGAAGTACTGCTGCTTGAATCGCGTCGAGGCGACTATTTACGCCGATCGCTTCATGATAATATCGTTGGCGACTACCATGTTCGCGATACATCCGTAGATCCGCTGCTAGGGCGGCATCATTGACGGTAACTGCCCCACCATCACCACAAGCTCCCAGGTTCTTAGTGGGGAAGAAGCTAAAGCATCCGAAATGACCGATGCTACCGACTTGTTTGCCGTTCCATTTGGCACCTGTAGCTTGGGCACAGTCTTCGATCACAATGATATTATGCTCAGTGGCGATCGACATCAGCTCAGTCATATCGAGCGGATTGCCAAATAAGTGGACGGGCATCACCGCCTTGGTGCGGAGAGTAATTGCCGCAGCTAATTGCTGGAGATCGAGATTGTAAGTAGTCGGATCGATATCGACAAATACTGGTGTCGCGCCCACCTCGCTAATCGTTTCCGCTGTAGCAATGAACGTAAACGGCGTGGTAATCACTTCATCCCCCGCGCCGATTTTCATCGCTCTCAGGGCTAAATACAGCGCGTCGGTACCGGAATTGCAGCCGATGCACTCACTTGTGCCCACATAGCTAGCGAATTGCTGCTCAAAGCTCTGAACCACCGAGCCGCCAATGTAGGCACCTGAAGCTAAAACTTCTAATACCGCTGCACTGACATCAGCTCCAATCGCCTGATAC
>JAJAYU010000334.1 GCA_026786125.1 Chamaesiphon sp. | reverse complement strand
GTATCTCTTCTAATACCAAAATACAAATTTTCTCGTAAACCTCTGAGCCTTGGAGAGCCTTTAAATCTTTGAGAAATTTCTTCTTATATGTGACATTCATTATCGATCAAGATATAACTTAGCATTGATAAGATCGATGGTTTCATCATCTTTAGTTTCTTGCATCGCTTTAAGTAAACCTTCGTCTTCTAGTTGTTGGTGTTTAAATTCTAAAAACTCAGCAAAGGTCAATACCTGTTGTTGTAATTCCGACGGTAAATCTAGTATCTTGTCGATCGTTAATTGTTCGATAGTCTTCATCAACATTTACTTTCCGCTCGAATATATCCACCATCTTAACAAAAAATATGGGGCACGCAAAAGGCTCAGACAAACGATCGGAAGCATGGTATACGAGCATTAATCCCACTAAGTAAAGGGTTGAGAAGAAAACAAAACTCAGGCAGATGCTCGATCTCATTACTTCATCAATCGTGTCAAGATAAATAGTACGCACGCTAAGTAATTGGCAAAATGAACTCTATATCAATCGAGTCTGTCTCACTAGCCTCCAGGCCAGAACTCAGGGCACCGCACAGCACGGGGTACCGAATTAAACTATTGTCCCAACTACTTTATCGCAAATTTAGCGATCGATTAGAGCCATTTGGACTCACACCTTTTCATTGGTTGGTATTGTGTTGCTTGTGGCAAGAAGATGGCTTACCGACTTCGGGGATTGGCGAAAAATTGCAACAGGTGGGCGGTACCTTGACTGGGGTTCTAGATCGGATGGAAGAGCGTGGTTTTGTCCGGCGGGCAAAAGATCCAGTAGATCGCCGCATCTGTCGGATTTGGCTAACTGACTCCGGCAAGGATTTAGAGGATATACTGCCGCAAGTAGTCGCCGATTTGCACGCCCAAACATGGGCTGGCGTGCCTGCTCAAGCCCAAGCACAGTTTTCTCAATCATTAAATCAGGCGATCGCTAATTTAAGCTAAGTTAGCTCAAATTATGCACTGCAACCGATCACCAGTAATTAACAAGCACTGGATTTACTTTTATAAAAATACTACGCATCCTAAATAATTAGCTTTTAATCAGAATAAACACTAACTTAATCAAGTAAGAAAAATCATGAAATCCCAGATTGTAACTAACAAAGATCGGAATGGCGATCACCTTGAAAACCACGATCTAGATTCAACTATCGTGACAATACCCGTATCAACATCATCGACAGATCTAGATAGCAACACTACTCCACTCCTAGAATCAGAACTGCCAGTAACATCGGTATCAAAGCGCAAAAAACCGATCGCCCTAATTTTGGGTGGATTGGGGATTGGGGCAATTGTCGCGGGTGTCGCTGGGTATAATTATTGGGAATATAGCTCTACTCACCAAGCCACAGATAATGCGATCGTGGCTGGACACATTCACCAAATTAGTAGCAAAATTGTCGGTACTATCGCTTCGGAGTAGCCAAAGCAAAATCCCAACTAGCCCAAGCTCAAGCTGGAATCACCACGGCACAAGCCAAACTTGCGGCATCTAGAGGCGGATTGGAACAGGCAACAGCAAGTGGACAACAAACAGCAGTCAATCGCAGTCAGTATGCAGCAGCACAATCGGCGATCTCGCAATCCCAAGTGGCTCTCAAGAATGCCCAATTGCAGCTATCGTATCTAAATATCACCGCCCCTAGTGCCGGGCGGATCGGCAAGAAAACGGCTGAAGTCGGCAACCAGGTTCAAATCGGCGCACCATTGATGGTGGTTGTCGATAATGATTATTGGGTAGTTGCCAACTTCAAGGAAACCCAACTGGGTAAAATGAAAGCCAAGCAGCCAGTTGAAGTTAAGTTAGACGCTATTCCCAGCCACATTTTTAGAGGTTATGTTGACAGTATTTCACCTGCCTCTGGTGCTCAATTTTCCTTATTACCACCAGATAATGCCACTGGCAACTTCACCAAAATCGTCCAGCGGATTCCAGTCAAAATTAGCTTAGATCCTCAAAGTATCAAGGGTTATGAATCACGCATTGCACCAGGGATGTCTGCCGAAGTTACTGTAGAAATTAAATAAGTAATCTAGAGTGAAACCTATGGCAAATCCAAGTGTGATCGCGAATCAAAATTCACCAGATTATGTATCATTCAGAACCTGGGTTGGTGTGGCAGCTAGTATGCTAGGTGCATTTATGGCAGTCCTAGATATTCAGATTACCAATTCATCACTCCAAGATATTCAAGCAGCTTTAGGTGCCACTTTGGAGGAAGGTTATTGGATTTCTACCGCTTATTTAGTCGCAGAAATTGTCGTAATTCCTTTGACTGGTTGGTTGTCTCAGGTATTTTCGGTACGCCGCTATATCTTAGTAAATGCGGCGTTATTTATTTTCTTTTCAGTTTGTTGTGCTTCGGCGTGGGATTTGTCGTCAATGATTACCTTTCGCGCTCTCCAGGGAGCAACGGGGGGGATTTTGATTCCGATGGCATTTACAAATATGCTAATCAGCCTACCGCCATCTAAACAACCGATCGGTATGGCCTTATTTGGGATTACTGCTACCTTTGCGCCATCGATCGGACCCACACTCGGTGGCTGGCTCACCAACAATTTAAGCTGGCATTATATCTTCTATCTAAATGTCATTCCTGGTCTGTTATTACTAGCTGGTATTTGGTATGGAGTCAAACAACGACCTCCTAAGCCCGAATTGTTGAAGCAAGGTGACTGGTGGGGGATTGGCTCAATGGCGATCGGTTTAGCGGCTTTACAGATAGTTTTAGAAGAGGGTACGCGCAAGGATTGGTTTAACTCTTTTTTTATTATTAGCTTAGGCGCGATTGCGGTGATTTGTTTGTCAATCTTTTTCTGGATTGAATTAACTTGAAAGCAGCCGTTTATTAATTTGCGACTACTCCAAAACCAAAACTTTGGACTAGCTAGTATTGTTAATATCTCGATGGGTGTGGGCTTATATGGTTCGATTTATATCCTCCCGCTGTATCTAGTCCAGATTCAAAAGTATAATGCGCTGCAAATTGGTGAGGTATTAATGTGGGCGGGAATACCCCAATTATTTCTAATTCCATTTGTACCCAAGCTGCTCCAGCGGTTTGATGCTCGACTGGTAATTGCGGTGGGAATTAGTCTATTTTCGATTAGTTGTTTTATGAATGCCGATCTGACTAATCTGACCGGAATCGACCAGTTACGGTGGTCGCAATTAGTCCGCGCGATGGGTCAACCGTTGATTATGGTGCCGTTGTCTGGTGTCGCTACCGCTGGGTTAGCCCGCTCTCAAGCTGGTTCGGCAAGTGGTTTGTTTAATATGATGCGGAATTTAGGCGGTTCATTTGGCATTGCAGTTTTGTTCTTTAAGAAGGTGAAGACAGAAGCTGGAGCTAGTGGCGGTCATTAAATAATTGATAATTAATAATTAATAATTGATAATTGGGTTTTTAAGATGGGGATTTAAACCTCTACTCTTTATTAAATATCAATCGTAGATCTTCCGGTCTGTCTCACCGAAGTATCAGCCACCACCGAGCGCAGCCGTGATCGATCGAAAACTTTTTGATCCTGGTGCTAAGTTCTCGATCTATTCCTATGGATAGATATTTTACCTAAAAATTGGAATCAATAATCTATCTATTGATTGACGCATTTACTCATCGATATCTCCTAGCATTGAAATATGCTCGTGTTAATAGGATCGCTACTTCCAGTAAATGTATTAAACCAAAAGGAGAACGAATATGCCAAGAATTATGGCTGAAGGCAAGAACTTTGAAGTTGTCGAAGGAACTAATCTCCGCGAAGCACTACTCGAACAGGACATCGATCTCTATAGTAATGGCGCGCAGATATTCAACTGTCACGGACATGGTATCTGCGGTACATGCCTGGTTAAAGTTGAGGGTGCAGTCTCAGAACCCACCAAATTAGAAACAACACGGATGTCTTTTCCGCCGAATTCTAGTCATAAAGATCGACGGTTATCCTGCCAAGTCAAAGTCTTAGGCGATGTGCGTGTCACAAAATATGAAGGTCACTTTGGAGAAGGAGAAGAGTTGCTCTGGACACCCGAACAGGGATTAGTAAAAGCCACTGCAAAAGTGTCGTGAAGAAATTTTAGGTAGGAGCAATTCATAAAGTGGTAGCTGCTAAGGCAGTGCCTCCGCTTCATAAATTGCTCCTATCTCTTTAAGTATCAATTTTCAATTTTCAATTCTCAATTCTCAATTAATTTAACCATGTCATATACCCTTGATCTAGCCAGACTTATTTTTCCAAATACTCAAATTGCAGACACGATTCCCAAGATAGTTGAATCGTACAATCTGCTCAGTGCTGAGGATCAATTAGCATTACTGTGGTTTGCCTACACTGAAATGGGTACTAAAATTACCCCCGCAGCCATGTCGTCAGCCAACATGGTATTCGCCCAAGCAACATTGACTGAAATCAAGCAGATGCCAGCATTAGCGCAAACGCAAGTGATGTGCGATCTTGTCAACCATACCGATACGCCTATTTCTCGCACTTATTCGGCTTTTGGTACCAATGTCAAATTGGGCTTCTGGTATCAATTAAGCGAGTGGATGAAGGAAACTATCGTCGCCCCGATTCCCAAGGGCTATAAACTATCCTCGAAGGCAGCGGGTGTGCTCAAAAGTATCGACGCACTCGAAGGCGGACAACAACTCACAGTCCTTCAGGATATCGTCGTCAATATGGGTTTCGCCCCAATGGGTGATACTCCCAAAGTCACTGAACCTGTGATTCCCCCAAAAGAAGCTGCACCTCGATCCAAAGTCACCATTGAGGGCATCACAAATGCGACTGTCCTAACTTACATGGAAGACATGAACGCCTTCGACTTCCCCGCAGCCGTAGCCCTATTTGTCCCAGATGGTGCCCTCAAACCTCCATTCCAAGAACCGATTGTCGGTCATCAGCGCATTCTCGACTATATGTATGAGGAGTGCTATGGACTCAAACTTTTACCAGAGCAGGGAGTCTCTGAGCCAGCAGATGGTGGATTTACCCAGATTAAAGTAACGGGGAAAGTCCAGACTCCTTGGTTTGGGGATAGTGTGGGAATTAATCTCGCATGGCGGTTTCTGCTCGATGGGGAAGATAAAATCTTCTTCGTAGGCATTGACTTACTAGCATCACCTAAAGAACTCGTAGAATTAGGTTTAGTTCGATAGATTAACAAGTATTCAAGTAATTGGAGAACTGTCATGTCAAAAGAGAAAAAAGGGAAAAAAGAAGCTAAAAAACCTAAAGCACCATCAGATGAAACTAAAAAGTCCAAGAAAGACCCCAAGCGGTATGATGGTTTCTCCTAAAGCGATAATATAGTTAATACTCAATTGTTACAAAGCTAAAATAATGGATAAAATAATTACTGAAGAAATTGCCAAACTAACTGATTGGGAAGTGGTTGATAGCAAATTAAACAGGAGTTTTAAGTTTGCTAGTTTCATCGATGCTTTTGCCTTTATGACAAAAGTAGCGATTATCGCGGAAAAGATGGATCACCATCCCGAATTGTTTAATGTCTACAATAGTGTGGTCATCGATCTGACGACCCATGATACAGGCGGAATCAGTATGCTAGATATCGACCTAGCAAAAAAGATTAATGCTTTGTAGTCAATTAAGCAATCTGATTTAACTTTCGCGTAAATCATCAATTTGATAGATATGAAGAGCTAAATTGAACTGATATGGTGATTGTGTATAGATAAAAGGAGTTATATGCTAAACAAAATAGAATTAACAAAATCTGTACCGCAAGAGCGATGGGGTGAATTTTTCGACCAGTTCTCAGATGGAAATCGGGGTAGACATATCTCGATCGAAGTTATCATGCCAGAACTTGGTGATGAAGAATTAATTCAGGATGCACCATTAATGGCAATGGTTTACGACAGGCAGGGCAAGGGCAACGATCTAGTAATTGAAATCGGTAAAGAGGAAGTAACTTATGCCCACACGATCGATTCACCCACCGAAGTTTTAACCGCACAAAGCGAAAGTGGACGGATGCTGGCATTGCAGATTAGTGACGCTGCTGGGACGAAAACTTTAGTCAAACTTCAAGCTACATAAACCAAGTATTGACATGAGTAATGGGGCACTGGGTAACTTTATGACCAGTGCCCCATTACTCGGTGTGGATACCTGTCAGATGCAAGAAATCGAACCCGTCAATTACGATCGATGATTGGGGCTGGTAGCAACATGCTTAACTACAGTCGGAGCTTATGCGGCTGGCTATCGCGCTGAAACAGATCAGTATGCTGGACTGACAAAAGTCAGATTCCTCAAGTCAGAAGTATTGGAAACTCTCTAGATCTACCGGAAAACTCGATCAAATCACCGACTTCTTCACCAAATCGGCGATCTTAAAATCAACCAAATAATTTGGAGCATACATCGATGAAAACTCGTGCCTACGCAGCTCACCCCGCCACGACTCCACTCGCACCATTCAACATTCAACGTCGTGATGTTGGTCAGAATGATGTTGAGATCGACATTCTTTTTTGCGGCGTATGTCATTCAGATTTACATACCGTTCGCGGCGAATGGGGTGGTAGCACTTACCCGTGCGTACCTGGACATGAAATCGTCGGGCGTGTCGCAAAAGTTGGCAAAGATGTCCACAAATTTAAGGAAGGCGATACCGTTGGGGTGGGTTGCATGGTGGATTCTTGCCGCACCTGTGCCAACTGCAAAGAAGACTTAGAACAATTCTGCCCAAACACAATTTTTACCTACAACTCTCCTGACAAACACACTGGTGGAATTACCTACGGTGGCTACTCCAAGAGCATCGTCGTAGATAAAGCATTTGTGTTGGAAATTCCCAAGCACTTAGATCTCGCTGCCACCGCTCCACTGCTTTGTGCTGGGATTACTACCTATTCTCCATTACGTCACAACAATATCACCAAAGGTCAAAAAGTTGGTGTTGTCGGACTCGGTGGATTGGGACACATGGGGGTGAAGTTAGCCAAAGCTTTGGGCGCACAGGTGGTTGTCTTTACTACTTCGCCGAATAAAGTCGAAGATGCGATCCGGCTCGGAGCTGATGAAGTTGTCAATTCCAAGAATGCAGACGAGATGAAAAAACATTTCAACAGTTTCCATTTCATTCTTGATACCGTGTCCGCACCACACGATATTAACGCCTATCTGATCCTGTTGGGACGGGATGGAAACCTCACCCAAGTCGGCGTACCACCCAAACCACTTTCGCTCAATGTCGGTAGCTTAATTTATGGTCGGCGCAGTCTCAGCGGCTCATTAATTGGTGGCATCAAGGAAACTCAGGAGATGTTGGATTTCTGTGGTAAGCATAACATTACCTCCGATATCGAATTGATTCAGATTCAGCAGATTAATGAAGCTTACGATCGATTGCTGAAAAGTGACGTTAAATACCGCTTTGTTATCGATATGGCATCGTTACAATAGGCTTTATCAAGCTATCCAATTTTATTTAAACTCAATACTTGGCAATAATTTCAAAACTTAAATTCAGAGGGGACAATGTATGTCAGATATACGATCGAATTCATTAATAGGTGCAGATTCAGAGGACGACGCTGAGAATGATGCCTATCGAGCAGAAGTCAATGGTGATGAAGCCGTTGGCGGCAGCACCGCAGTTGTCAATCAAAACGATACTGAAGCATTGGCGGTGGCAGTGGGAATAAGGGTAGATAATGAAATACCTTTGGGTACTGAAGAAATGCTCCAAGAGCGCGATCAAGATCGCTGGGAATTAGACCCTGCATCGGCTGTAGATCATTAATATTTAGGATCAGGATTGAGCAGATTTTAGCTAGATGTCATCTTAAAAATAGGGTAGGATGATTAACTAATTATTCCTACTCTATTTTTTGGTAGCTAAGACAATCTCCAGATTCAGGTTCTAATCATTTGCCGCTTGATCGATTGCCAGCCACCAACAAACAGGATACTTATCCTCAACTCACGTTATCTAGCAGACAAGATTTATGACTACTAAAATTCTGGCATTTGCTGGGAGTGCCCGCAAAGATTCCTTTAACAAAAAGCTGGTAAAAATTGCCTCTATTGGAGCAAAAACTGCTGGTGCCGAAGTTACCTATTTAGATTTTCGCGACCTGCCCCTGCCCCTTTATGATGAAGATTTGGAGACATCTGAGGGAGTGCCAGATAATGTGCTCAAACTCAAGGCAATGATGAAAGCTCATCAAGGATTTTTGATTGCTTGTCCAGAATATAACAGTTCGATCACGCCATTGTTGAAAAATGCCATCGATTGGACATCGCGTCCCGAACCGGACGAACCCTCGTTAGTCTGTTATACCGGAAAAGTTGCATTGTTAATGAGTGCTTCGCCTGGAGCTTTAGGCGGCTTGCGGGGATTGGTGCATGTACGTTCCATTCTTAGTAGCATTGGCGTTCTAGTAATGCCAGATCAAAAAGCAATTGGTAATGCTTATCAGGCATTCGATCAAAACGATAATTTGAAAGATCGATCGCAACAAGACTTGATCGAACAATTAGGTCATAAACTCGCAACTGTCACAGCTAAATTAAATTAGTAGCTCCTTTTGATCAAGCAGTCTAATCGACTTGGTTCAATAGATAGATCGTTTCGCTAATAGAACAGCCTTTACCAATCGCTAATGCTCTCCTACCAAAAATCACCTCAATGGCTAAAATTTTGCCTAATTTTCCCATTAGTTTTTCTGAATGGGTGGCTAATTTTGCTACTTTACCATTCATTGCAGCCGATTTCTAGCATTGTGATTGCGGCTGGTTTAGTGACATTTTTACTAGACTATCCGATCGTCTTTCTAGAACAAAGAGGTTTGCCACGAACTTTGGCAATTGGATTAGTGATAGCGATCGCAATTGCATTAATGGGTGCGATCGGTTTTGGGCTATTACCGATCGTCTTTCGACAGTTGGAGGAGTTTGTCAACCGTCTACCAGCTTGGCTGACAGCAGCACAAGAGCAAGTTTCTAAGCTCAGTACACTGCCGATTTTTCAGAATATCCCGATCGATCTTACTAAACTCACCGCCGGATTGACGGAGCGGGTTACTCAAGCGTTGCAATTAGCATCACGCAAAGTAATCTTCCTAGCATTGGATACGATTAACAGTGCCTTAAATTTGCTCTTAACTCTGGTACTAACTATCTTATTAGTATTTAGTGGCGAATCATTGTGGAATGGACTGTGGAATTGGCTCCCTGCACCCTGGAATGATCGAATTCAAGATTCGCTCCGGCAAAGTTTTCAGAGTTATTTTGCAGGTCAAGCGATCGTCTCTACCATCCAAGGCGTTTCGCTGATGACGGTATTTCTGCTGCTCCAAATTCCGTTTGGGTTGCTATTTGGATTAACGATCGGATTTGCTAGTTTGATTCCCTTTGGTGGTACTATTACTGTAATTATAATCAGCTCACTTTTAGCTCTCCAAAACATTTGGTTGGGACTAAAAATTTTGCTGGTAGCGATCGTGGTCGGTCAGATTATTGACAATGTAATTGCACCTCGGTTGATGAGTGGCATGACTGGACTCAATCCAGCGGTTGTATTTATTTCTGTGCTAACAGGATCTCAATTAGGAGGACTGCTGGGGCTACTTTTAGCTGTGCCGATCGCTGGGTTTATTAAGCGAATTGCCGATCGATTTAGAAATACTTCGGAATAGAGGATTTTACTCACAAAAAATGCAGCTAAATCGAAATAACTTTCTCACAGTTTTAATTCAATCAGAGCCAGGAAAACCAGCATTAACTAATGGCTTATGGGCTGCACTGTCATTGGGTATTCCAATGTTAATTGGCCAATCCATCGACCAACGGGAAAGCGGATTATTTGTGGGTTTAATCGCTTATTTTGTCAATTTAGCCAACGTTGGTGGTTCTTACCAGATTAAAGCTAGAGCGATGGCAATCGCCACTTTAGGCATTATTATTTCGGTATTTGTCGGTACTCTAGTCGCTAGCATACCGATCTTAGCGGTAGTGCTGACCTTTGTGTGGGGGCTGGCTTCAGGGTTTGCATACCTGTATGGTAATACTGGTGCCAATGTTGGTTTGGTAGTCGGGATGTCATTTATCTCGACGATCGCCATCCCAGGAGATTTAAATGTCGCATTGATGCGATCGCTATTATGTCTGATTGCTGGTGGCTGGGCGATGCTACTTTCCCTAGTAATGTGGCCATTTAAACCTTACGATCCGCCAAGAATTGCGGTGGCTGAGTGCTTTAATGCTCTTGCTAATTACCTTCAGATATTTGCAGATACAGCTACCACAACTGAAAATATTCTAGATGTTAGAAAAGCATTAGAAACTGCCCGCATGACATTAGGTACAGTCCGAATTGGGCAGTTAGCACAAAGTTGGATGGGCGAGCAGTTATTGGTGCTAATTCAGGATGGAGATCGGTTGCTCGGCTCGGTTATTGCGCTGACAGAATTACTCGAAACTCACTCCCACCAACAGCAGTATCGATCGATTCAATATTTAATCGATGATGCCCTCATTCAAATGTCGATCGTGTTTCGATCGATCTCTAAAGTGATATCTGGCAAGTCTGCTAGGATCGATCTTAATAATCTCGATCGAATTCATGAAGCATTAAAGGAGCGACAACATCGGCAACGACAAGCAATGATCGCGAGCGAAAGAGCATACGGAAATCTCGTTGCGGTGAGTAGTTTGGTGCGAACAATCGAAAAGCTAATTAAACAATTACAATACACAGCCCAGTCAGCTAAATCTTTGCGAGAACATCACAATACCAGTCAACGTCATGCCGAGCCACTACTATTAATTAAAACCGAACAGCACTCCCTATTAAGTTTACTCAGAGACAACTGCACCTTAGAATCAGCAATCTTTCGCCACGCACTGCGCCTGGGGATTAGTCTCAGTGTCGGTGTGATCTTGTACAGCATTACCAATTTACCAATGGGCTATTGGGTTACGCTGACTATTATGCTAGTCCTCAAACCGAACTTGGGCGGAACTTTCCAGCGGTTTTTTCAGCGAGTTGGGGGGACAATTTTGGGAGCGGTAGTAGCGGCTATTATCTTAGCCGTGATCGCGAGTAAGCCTGCATTAGACATCATTACTGTCATCACAGTATTTTTTGGCGTTGCCCTAATTGGTTTCAACTATGGTTATTCAGTAGTTTTCTTGTCAATATTTATCTTGCTGATTACCGATACCAATAATTCTACCGGGTGGCAATTTGCGGAAGTTCGGGTATTGAATACATTGATTGGCGCGGGATTGGCATTTGGTAGTCATTACTTTATCTGGCCAAATTGGGAACGCGATCGATTACCCAGTCAGCTCGCTATTGCCCTGAGACAGTCCCAAACTTACTTTAATGATGTCATGGCTATTTACCAGGGAATAGAGGCGTATGACGAGAAGATTATCGCCCAGCGGCGACAAACTGGACTGGCGATCGGCAATGCCCAAGCCTCATTCCAAGGATTGCTCCGCGAACCGAAAATGCACCCAGAATTAGTTGAACCAGGGATGACCCTGCTCGTGTATCTGGGACGTTTTACCAATGCGGTCACAGGCTTGGCGACACATCTAGAACACTTTAGATTGACTGTGCAACTACCGGAACTAATCACCTTTGTGCGTCAAATTTCGTTAGTGTTAGAGCAGTTAGCTAATGCCGTCGAGCAGGAAATTACGCCGCCACCTTTACCCGATTTGGACGCAATGCTGCGAAAAATTCAACCGCATTTACAAGCATTGCGAACAGCCCGGATCAGCGAACTGGAAATCGATCGCGTCAGCGTTGCTTCAGCAAATCGAGGCTATACGCCAACTCGTCAAGCTGTTATCGACTATAGTATTCTAGATTTCGAGATCGACCAAATTGTCCGGCGATTGTCGGCGATGCACTCAGCGATAGTTCGACTAAACTTTAGTCAATAGACTTCCTAATTTTAATCAGAGCAAATGGTACAAGTAAAAATATACGGCCTAAAAATGCCACTGATGGCACATTCAGATTTATTATCGAGAGCAATTCATCATGCGATCGTCGAGACATTAGTCTATTCGCCAGAAAAGAAATTTCATCGCCTGATTGGATTGGAAAAGTCGGAATTTATCTATCCTGTTGATCGCAGTGAAAATTATACTATTATTGAAATTTCCATGTTTGAGGGTCGATCAATAGAGACGAAGAAATCATTAATTCGGTTGCTCTTTGCTAAGATCGAACGTGAGGTCGGGATCAAACCGCAAGATGTCGAAATCACTATTTACGAAACACCCAAACATAATTGGGGGATTCGGGGCTTATGTGGTGATGAATTGACTTTGGGCTATAAGG
>JAJAYU010000333.1 GCA_026786125.1 Chamaesiphon sp. | reverse complement strand
CTGATTCGAGCCTCAATTCTCGCGACTTGTGCTGTCGGTGCTGTTGGCATATATTTATTCTTTAGTTCACACTTTGATTATATTCGGATATTTGCCGAAAGTCAAATAAGCCGATCGCCATCCATCGATCTAACCCTCGCTAAAATTGAAATCTCGATCGGTCGAGATCGACAAAAAAGGCAGATACTGTTGTGTATCTGCCTCAAATTTAAGTGTGAGTTAAAAATTAATAATGACTACGGAGCTAAAGCATTACCACGGAGCAAGCTACCGATCGTTTTAGCGGTAATCTTCATCTGAGTGATTGGATTAGCAACTGTGACAGTTTTGTAGAGATAACTATCAAAAGTTAGCTTCTGAACATCGATATCGCTGCACATTTCGACGAAAGCTTCGCGCGTTGCATCGGAACGGTAGAATACCCGTTGAAGAATATCCAAGACAGTATAAGTCAAGCCATAAGCCTTATCCCACTGTTTGATATATGCCTTTAGATCTGCTTCCGTGGGGATTTTCGCGCCTTGCTCCGAACGTTCGACAATCATTTCCGCACACATCCGACCAGATTTCGCCGCGAAGTAGATCCCTTCACCGGAAGACTTGGTGACATAACCAGCCGCATCGCCAACTAGAGCGCAACGACCAACTACCCGCCGTGGGCGTGGATGTTCAGGAATTGGGTGAGCTTCAACTTTGATGATCGTGCCGCCTTCGAGCTTCTTAGCCGCCCGTTTGCGGATTCCGGCTTGTAATTGCTTAATTGAAGCTTTGTGTACCTTCATCGTCCCAGTACCGACCGCTACGTGATCGAATTTGGGGAAGACCCAAGCATAAAAATCAGTTGAGACATCATCACCGACATACATCTCAGCGAGACTATGGTATTAAGCCATCTTGTCTTCAGGCAGTCTGATCCGCTCTTGGAAAGCGATCGCATAATTGTAGTCACCAGCGTCCATTGCCTTGGCAACGCGGGAATTGGCACCATCAGCACCAATTACTAGATCGACTTTCAAGGTCTTAGCTTCGCCTTCTAAGCTACCACTGGAGTGATCCGCATAGTGCAACACATAAGGATCGGTAGTATTCAGCCCAGGCATTTCTAGCTTGTGGACAGTACCATTGATTAATTTAGCACCGAGTTTCTCAGCTCGATCGCGCAGGAATCCATCGAGGACTTCACGGCGACACATGCCAATGTATTCACCAGGCTTGAGGGTTTGACCGATATCGACTTCAATATTAGAAGGCGAAATCATCTTCATCTGCCGAACTTGGCGATCGATAATATGTGGCGGTAAGTCAAATTCAGCCACCATGCAAAGAGGAATCGCACCACCACAAGGCTTGGCGTTATCTAATTTGCGTTCAAATAAATAAGTTTCAATACCAGCTTTCGCCAACACTTCAGCGGCGCAAGAACCCGCTGGACCAGAACCGACAACAGCAACCCGTAGTACCACAGCTATACTCTCTTTCTAATGACTTTTGCTTACACTGACGGATGTTAGCACGGACTCTTATGAGGGGTGGGGCGAAACTCGCTCAGTCGGTCAGAATTGAAATATTCCTTTATATAAAGACATATTTGGTTAGGCTTTAGACTTTAGGCTTTAGTCTTGAAATATAGAGCAAATACCAGTCACCAAATCAGGTTCAGTCAATATCTAGCTAATAAATATTTGGATCTAGCTCATCTAGCTTGTTACGATTAAAACATAGTGACTATATATTTTCAGTCATGGCAGCCCTTACTCTCAATCTAAATTCAATCTCTAATCTCAGTCGCAGTCAATTTCGGCAGATTGCTATTGACAATCCAGACATGAAGCTGGAGCGAAATAAACAAGGACATCTAATCGTTATGGCTCCGACAGGTGGTGAAACTGGAAATTGGAACTCCGAGTTAAATTTGGAGATCGGACTGTGGAATCGCATCAGCCAAGTTGGGAAAACATTTGACTCTTCTACTGGCTTTGAGCTACCCGAAGGTGGAGACAGATCTCCCGATGTCGCTTGGATTACGCTGGATAAGTGGGAATCTCTAACTCCAGCAGAGCGGCGGGGATTTTTGCCGATCTGTCCAGATTTTGTGATCGAACTGATGTCTCGATCGGATTCCTGGATTCAAACCCAGGCGAAGATGGTGGAATATATGGAAAGTGGTTGCAGGTTGGGTTGGCTCTTAGATCCCAAGGGTAAACGCGCTGCTATTTATCGCATTGGACAAGCCCCAGAACTTTTGACTGCACCTGAATCTCTATCTGGTGAAGACGTATTGCCAGGATTTGTACTCAATGCTAAATTTCTGTGGAGCTAGTTAGCTCTGAGTGAAATATGGAGAATTTCACAATTGGCAGAGATCGACTATTTTAGGAACTAATGAATCCGATCAAGAGTTGATGTTGTATCCCTAATAGAACCATACAGCAGCTCGATTAATCTGATGAAATTCTTACCGACGACTTCTATTTTGGCGATCGCGGCCATCCTGACAACAACTACTGCGATTGCATCAATGGCTGCAATCCAACATTTTTCGACTCCATCGGCAACATTACCTGGGACTACAAAACTAATTGCTCAAGTCCAAACAGCACCTCTAGCGAAGAAACTTCAGGGTAAGCCTGTCGTTGTTGATATTTATGCTAGTTGGTGTCCTGGCTGCAAAAATATTGCACCGACACTTTCTCAACTCAAGCAACAATATAGTAATAAAGCTAGTTTTGTTGTGCTTGATGTGACTGACGCTAAAGCAACTAAAGCTTCGATGAAAATGGCGACTGAATTGGGCTTAACTAGCTTTTTCAAAGCTAATAAATCCAAGACTTCTACAGTCGCAATTATCGATCCAGCTACTGGCAAAATTATGAAACAGTTTCAGAATAATGCTGAGATCACTGACTACAGTAGTATCCTCGATCGCGCAATTTCCCAGGGACGTGGTGGCGATGCAATGAAAAAATCTGATGCTATGGGTCACGGTGATGCTATGAAGAAGCCTTAATAATTAATCAAATTGTGTGGAAAATTGACAAATCCTGATTGAGATGGATTGTAAAATTGCCATGACCAACAACTACCTCAAAATTATTAATTAGCTAATTCATCATGATAGATAAAGATGATCTTGTCAAAGGAACTAAAGCACGCCCATCTTTATCTAAATGGTGGATTTTAGGAAGTTTAGGAATTTCCACGACGATTGCGATCGTTCTAACTAAGAATTTCGAGCTATTTCAGCCATTAGAAAATGCTATTGCTCAAAGTGAAAATCAGTATCAAAGATGGGGTGCTAGTCAGCCCCTCACCAATCCGTGGTTATTGATGCCCTTTGCTTTTGGTGGTGGCTTATTGGCGAGTATTTCACCCTGTATTTTGG
>JAJAYU010000332.1 GCA_026786125.1 Chamaesiphon sp. | reverse complement strand
GCTCAAGGTGACTGGGAATCTGCCCTCACCGCCTGTTGTCAAGCGATCGAACTAGATCCCGACAATGCCGATGTCTGGGAACAACATGGACATATCTCGATCGAACTAGGCAATTATCTCGTCGCCATTAGGAGCCTCCAAACAGCTACTGGATTGCAGCCAGAACGCGCCAGAAGCTGGCAATTACTCGGACAGGCTCACTATCATCAAGGCGAGTTTGCCGAGGCTCTGGGTGCCTATCGTCAGGCTCTAGAACTCGCACCCCACCATGCTCAAACCTGGTACAGTCGGGGTGAGCTACTCAGTCATTTGCAGCGGTGGGATGATGCCCTCGACAGTTTTGATCGGGCCATTGAATTCGATCCTAATTTTGCTCTGGCATGGTACCAGCGCGGACAAGTCCAGTTCAAGCTCCAGCTCCAGCCGAGTGAGAATATCAAGAGCTATCACCACTGTCTCGAACTAGATCCCAACTACTCACCCGCATGGTATCAACAGGGCAATCTCCTCTTTCAACTAGGACAATTGGAATCTGCCCTAGAGAGCTATCAACGCGCCCTGACGCTCAAACCGGAAGATTACTATATCTGGAACAACCACGGTAATGTCCTGGGATCGCTCAAACGCTATGAAGCAGCGATTTCTAGCTATGATCGAGCGATCAAATTGCAGCCCCAATTCTATCAAAGCTGGCACAATCGGGGTAAAGCTTTATTCCACCTCAACCGCTACCAAGAAGCCGCCGCCGCCCACGAACGCAGCCTCGATCTTCATCCCCAAGATGCCAACGCTTGGAACGGACGGGGTAGTGCGCTCCAGCAGCTTGGTTGCTGGACAGAAGCCCTCGCTTGTTACGAACAAAGCATCGAGATCGAAAAACAAGATCCCGTCGTCTGGCTCAATCGGGGCATCGCCCTATTCCAGCTCCAAAAATATGAAGATGCGATCGCCTGTTATGATAACTGTGCGATTCTCAATCCCGATGATCACCAAGCCTATTACCATCGCGGTAATGCGCTGCTGGAACTCAGTCAATGGGATGCCGCCGTCGCTAGTTTCGATCGTGCCCTCAAGCTAGCTCCCACCTTAGAGCGCGCCTGGAATAGTCGTGGTAATGCCCTATTTCAAATCGGCAACCTCGAAGAAGCCCTCCACAGTTATCGTCAAGCCAGCAAAGTCGCACCCCAAGATACCAACGGCTGGAATAACCAAGCGATCATCCATCTCAACCTCCAGCAGTATGCCGAGGCACTCCAGTGCTACCAAATCAGCATCAAACTTCGGGATAATGACGCGCCCACCTGGTACAAACAAGCGATCTCCCAGCAAGCTCTCGGTCAGCTAGATCCAGCAATTGCCAGCCTCGATCAATCGATCAAACTAGACCCAGACTATACCCTCGCCTGGTATCGTCGGGGCAACATTCACCTCCAACGCAAAGAATATGAAGCCGCCCTCGCCGACTACGAAATTGCCCTCAAACTCGACCCAGATCGCGCCTCTGCCTGGAATAGTCGCGGCAACTGCCTACTCGAACTCAACCGACTCGACAATGCCCTATTCAGCTTCGAGCAAGCCACTGGGCTAGATCCCGAACATCCAGAATTCTGGTTCAACAAAGGCCGAGTCTACAGCAGTCTCCAACAATGGCACGAAGCCGAAAACTGCTATCAACACGCGCGGGGTTTGACTCCGAGAGACTGGTAAACTCACCCTCCGGCGGCAAAGGTGAGCATAATGGTGACAGAGAGAAGTAATCCTGGGCAGAGTAATACGACTAAAAGTAGTAAATCTTGGCTTTCCATGCTGGTTAGAAATTAGGGTTCAGTAGGATCTAAATAGATAAATACCAGCCTCTACTGTAATCTCGATCGCCATATTCAGAGCCGAAATTATACGATATCTTAATCTTAATTCGATCAATCTCCAGTCCCCAAAAATTTCTCTCAGCTCTCATCTCCCAACTTTCAATCCCAACTCATGACCGAATTACTAACTCCCCAACGCTGCACTAGAATCAGCAAATATTTATCCAAACACCTGCGCCATCAGCCAGAACGGATCGGATTGGAACTATTACCAGGTGGATGGATCGAAGTATCTAAACTACTAACAGCAGCAGCTCAACATGGCTTTGAGCTTAGTCTATTGGAATTGCAACAAGTCGTAGGCGGTAATGATAAACAGCGGTTTGGATTTGATGATTCGGGCGATTTAATTCGCGCTAACCAGGGACATTCTACCGAGGTAGATTTGCAGCGTCCTGTTCGCACTCCGCCCGCGATTCTCTATCACGGCACTCATACCAAAGCTGTCACCGAAATTTTAAAGACAGGACTCCAAAAAATGTCCCGTCATCATGTTCATCTCACCACAAATCTGAGTGTCGCCCATGAAGTCGGTGGAAGACGAGGCAAAAGCATCATCATCGGTGTGAATGCGATCCTGATGGAAAGTAATGGGCATGACTTTTATTGCACAGATAACGATGTCTGGTTGGTTGACCATGTACCACCAGAATATCTCAAGCTATTAATGGCATAGTTTTCTTAGTAGTGTGGCAAGAGATAGTTAGGGTAGTCGGTGAATGGTGAATGGTGGATGGTGAATAGTGAATAGAATTGTCTATTTGTTGTGCTGTGAGAAGCGGGGCTTGAAAGCTGCTAGTCCTCACATTTTGGTCGGGCAAAAATGCCTGGATATGGATCTGGGGAGAATAATTGTTGTGGATCGGTGAGCAAATATCGATCGCAAATACCGAATAATTCTACCTCAGTTTGCGCCCGTCGCATCTCCCGCAGAAAACCACCCGCAGCATCTACACTTTGCCCGATGTAGTTGAGATACATCTTGAGATGACTAACCCGCGATTTTTCTGGTACTACTTTGACCTTGGGCATCTGGTAAATGCGATCAATATAACCCCGTACTTGCGCTAGTGTCACCACCGAAATTTCCTGTCCCGCTAATACCTGCCGAATTTGGCTAAAAATCCAGGGATTGCGAATTGCCGATCTACCGATCATCACCCCCGCAGATTGGGTCTGTGACAGCACCGCCATCGCTGTCGCTGCCGAACTCACATTGCCATTTGCCAGCACCGGACAGCGCAACCTTGCCACCGCCTGAGCGATCGAATCATAATGCACCGCCCCGTGATATGCTTCCTTGACCGTCCGACCATGTAAACTGAGTAAATCGATATCATGCTTATCGATCAGATCTAATACTCGAGCAAATTCACTCGTATCCTCAAATCCGATCCGCATCTTGACCGTCAACCGCCCCGCTACATTCGCTCTCAACTCGCCTAAAATCCGATCAATCTTGTCAGGATCGCGCAATAATCCACCCCCCACATTTTTGCGATAAATCCTCGGTGCGGGACAGCCCATATTCAGATCGATACCCGCCACCGGATAGTCACTCAACAACTTGGCAATCCGCACTAAATCAGGAATACTCTCCCCAATCATCTGAGCAAAGATCGGTTTACCAGTGGTATTTTCAGTGATCGACCGCAAGATTGGTTTATCCAATCTAGAAGTCTCATGTACCCGAAAATACTCAGTGAAAAAGTAATCAGGACAGCCATATTCAGCAATGACATTCATAAAGCCAAGATCCGTCACATCCTGCATCGGAGCCAAAGCTGTTACGGTACCTACTCCCAGAGCTAGAGGTTGACGTACCGAGATCGGCTGCTGAGTAACGATGCTAACTGGAAGTGACATAATCAAGCTAAGTTTTTAAGGTCGTCTCAATTGGAGTTGGCAATTAGTATGAATCGATTGTGGCTCAATCTGTATATTTCAGTCTATCGTAGATGACTCGATCGAGCTTTGATGCCCAAACCTAGATCGCCAGAAATTTCCAGTAAAATAATAGTAAGTCCTACTGAGTCGTGAATAGTTTATGACTCTGCTGAGGCAGACGCTTCGCGAACGAAAATCAGGTGATCGATCGACAGGGTAAGGCATAATTATTTATTAGGACACAGACATCGAAATGTTTGACAAAAATAGAATTACATTTGACCCTAAAATTATGGGTGGGCAAGCTTGTATTCGTGGAATGAGAATTCCAGTTTCCTTAATTATTAATTTAGTAGCTCACAACAAACCTCGCCCAGAAATTTTAGCGGAGTATCCAGATTTAGAAGATGGCGATATTTCGGCGGCTCTTTTATATGCCGCATGGTTGTCACAGGATCGTTTTGTAACTTATGAGCGAGTAAGTTGATGAGTTTTTTAGCTGATATGGGTATCTCCTTACGCACGGTAGAATGGCTGAGAGAGAAAGGCTATAATGTTATTCATCTGAGTGAGGAAGGTCTACAGAGATTGCCAGATCCTAAAGTTCTCGAAAAAGCTAGATTAGAAAACAGAATTTTGCTAACTATCGATCTAGATTTTACCCAGCTTTTAGCAATATCACGATCTCTAATACCAAGCGTGGTCTTATTTCGGCTGGGTAACGAAAACTATAATCAAATTAATGACTGTTTAGATGTATTGCTAGAAGATTATGTAGATGATTTACAGTCAGGAGTCATGATATCCGTAAGCAGTAAAAGTTTCAGAGTTAGAAAATTACCAATCGAATAAGGAAAGAATCGATCTTTTCGATTCATCAATTACAATCCCATACCCATTTGCCCACAGGTGGCTTTTTACCGTTCCAGGTATAGTGCCACCATTCGGTATTGATATGATAAAGTCCGATGGATGCCATTGTGGTCTTTAATAGCCAATTCTTTAATACTTCGGGCGATAATTCGATATAAGTATGATGAGATTTGGGGCTAAATTCATCAAATGCGGTACCCATATCTAGGGGATTACCATTGCGATCGAGGATTGTTAGATCTACAGCAATTCCGCGATTATGATCCGATCCTTTGAATCGCATACTTCCACCTTTCCATGAATTTCCCCTAACGCCTAAAGCCTAAAATCTAAAGCCTAAATCTAAGTAGTTGATTCTAACTTCTGACCTAGTTTTGGCTCCGTACCAGCGATCACTCTTTGAATATTGGCACTATGTCGCCAGATCACGTAAATACCGCCCACAATCGCAAAAATTACCGAAGGTAGAGGTCGATTGAATACCAGCATCCAAATTGTAGCCGAAGCTGCTCCTGCGATCGAACTAACCGAGACCATCCTACTAATTGCGATCACCACACTAAAAACCAGCATAGTTGCTACTCCAACTTGCCACGACATCGCGAGTAAAACACCAACACTGGTAGCGACAGATTTACCACCACTAAAGTTTAACCAAATTGATTTACTATGTCCTAAAATCGCGCCAGCAGCAGCTAGTGGCACTAGATAATCTTGCCACTCAATGGGTAATGTTGGAAATAGATTTTGCGTGAAGATCGTATGAGCAATTGTTACTGCTAATGCACCTTTCAATGCGTCGATAAATAACACGATCGATCCTGGCACTTTACCCAATATTCGCAATACATTCGTTGCGCCCGTCGAACCAGAACCATGTTCGCGAATATCGATTCCCTGTAGCAATTTTCCGGCTAAATATCCAGTCGGAAATGAACCGAGCAAATAGGCGATCGCAACAATACCTATGGCAATAATAATATTAATCAACATGTTATTTTCTATAAATCTCTGAATATATAGATCCGTAATTCTCAATTCTCAATTCTCAATTAATTTAACGGTATTCGCGATAATCATCTAATTGCTGGTTGGGATCGGGTGCGAATGCTAACCAGAGCGGATATTGCAAAATTGATAAATCGATCTTGCCTTCTGAATTATCGATGATAATTAACGGCATCTCCTTATTCGCGACAATCCGATCGACTTTTTGAACCAAAGCTTCTGGATCTTCAAATAAAATTATCCCACCATTGCCACCAAAATCAGTCTTGGACAGCCCCAAACAGTCTTGAAAGCCTCTGCGCCAGTCCCCCAGACGTTCCGGTAGGTTAGCAAGGACTAGGGTGCGGAGATAGTCACCGTATAGCTCCCGTAGTGCAGATACTGCTGCTGCGGCGACGATGATATTTTGGAGGCGGCTGCCCATTGTGCGGACTGCGCCACGTCCATCTTTGGCGAAGAACCAGTCGGAAACTTTGTCCGCATGGACAGCTTCTAAGGTGCGCCGGAGTTGCCAGGTGGGAGCATAATAGTCGGGTGCATTGCGATATCGATCGAGCGAACTGCGGACTTTTCCGGCGGTACTTTTAAAGGCAGGTTCGGCAAATTGGGGGTTTTGATTTCGGGGTGCAGGTTTTGGGGTTGGAACTTGAGCTATGGGTGTTTGAATCCGAATCTGAGCAGGTGGTGGTTGGGGAAATTCGATTTCGTCGGCGATAATCACCAAATCTTGGAGGCTCCCAACCAGATAGTCTTTAAAACCTTGGAGTCGGATCGCAATATCTTGGGAAGCACCTGCAAAGCTTTTGTTAATTTCCGATTGAATCCGATCTCGGCGGCGTTCGAGTTGTTCGACGGTGATTTGCAGTTTTTGGCGACGTTGTTCGAGATCGGTGACGGAAGTTTGGATGATTTGTCCGAAACTTGTCTGGGTATCGATGATTTGTTGTTCTAGTTGAATTTGGGTGGTTTGGAGTTTGGTGATTTCGGCTTTAATTTCGGCTTCTAATCGCAATAGTGGCGTAGTGGTAGAATTGCCAATTAGGGTTGGTGAGATCTCTGGTTCTACTTCTATTTCGGGAGCTGAATCTTGAATTATTTCATCTAATAAAGTACTCCAGTTATCATCGATTGATAATTGAGTGTCTGCACTAGATTCAATTGATTGAGGTAGCTCTGACGGTTGAGTTGTGGTAATTGGCGGTTTGGCAATCTCGCCACTGTCCCACACATCTCCCAGTTGCTCTGGTACTGACGAGATTTCTGTCACCACTTGCACATCAATGATTTCTGGTTCGGGCGGAGGTGATTGAAGATCTGGTTGGTGATTTACAGTTCCGTCAGAGTTCATAGATTTGGGCTTCAGGCTTTAGGTTTTAGTTGGGCTTTAGAAACAATATCGCAATTTAATTGTTCTTGGGCAGTGGATAATAATGTTCGAGACAAGTTCGCAATGCTTGTGGATCGAAAATGATCGGGAGAAAGTGAATGCTATTGACTTCTTTAAAGTAAAACAAAATGGGTACTGGTTGCCAAAATATCTGCCATGTTTCCCATTCCTGATAGGGAAATGTGCGAATTAATTTACTACCACGGTAGACTTCTAAGGCGGTTGTGGTGAATTTGAGTTTGATGATTGCAGTCTGAATCGTCAGAAACACTCCAAATATCCCCATGCCAATGCCTACCCATAATTGAATGGCAGCAATCGGGATGGCGATCGCTACCAGCACCGCTGGAATTGTATAATTGGGTTTGAGTTCAATACTCTCTGGTAGCTGATTTGAGGAGGGGATACTGGTCATGGGGATGAAGTTTTGGGCGATAAGGATTAGGTTAAACCTGCAAACAATTTATCGATCTGTGGTAGCAATTCATCGGTGAGATATGCTTGGGTTTGTTGCTTAATTTGATTTACGGATCGATCGATCGATTCATTGACCACATCTAATAATCGATCGCAAGAGATAGCATACTTTAACTGAGTTGGTTTGTCCCCATTTTTACTACTATCAAACATTCCAGTTGGACGGACACAAACTTCGCTATAAATTAACTCTTGCTTAGGGTTGAATCTAGCACCCATACTCACAAAGTAAAATCTGCCAACAGTTTTGAGAATCAATCGCTCTGTTTGAATAAAGCTATTCACATACTCAGTACTAATGATCCGTTTTGGCGTAGTTACTGGTTGAATTTTAGTCGCTAAAGTTTGCTGCAATGCTTGGACATGCTGATTAACGATCGAGATTGTCTCTAGTTGTCTTTGAGTTAACTGTTCCTCTACCTCAGTTTGGATGTGCGTTAGTGCTGACTCCATAAATGACTCAGCATCTTTCTGGAAATCAAACTGCAAAATACCTGTAGAACTAAACTCCAATTTAGATTTAAACCAGTGGACTGGATGACGTGGTGGAAATCCCCGTTCGTCTTCCATATTTTCAATATGGGAAGTCATCACCCGTTGCAAGAAGGGCATCCGCTCCTGTTCTTTTTCTAGGAGGAAATGGCGAAATGATTTGCTCAATCGATCTTGAATTTCACCAATATAAATCCTGAGTTCGTCGTCTAGAGTCGCTTGGAGTCGATCGATAGTAGCTATACTCTCGGCACGTAAGGTACTGAGATTAACGGTTGCTAAATTAACATTGATCGTTTTACTACTGTCCATGCTGTCCCCTCTTGACTCTTAAATCGCTCTAATTACTACCATCCTTATTTTAACTCAGTCTACGGCTCAAGTTGGCAAATAGTCGATCAACTAACGCCAAATCCTTATTACCTGGAGCGACTTCTACTCCACTAGACAGATCGATCCCATCTGGGTGCAATTGACTCAACGCCGTACAGATATTATCAGGAGTCAATCCCCCTGCCAATAACCACGGGATTGGGGGTGTAAATGCCCCTAACTGCTCCCAATCCAGGGTTTGCCCCGTGCCCCCCAAGGCATCGGGATGATAGGCATCCAACAGCAGCCCATCCACCACCTCACTATAAGCAGCGATCTGATCTAAATCGCTATTGTCCCGCACTCGCCACGCCTTAATAATTTCCGTCGCGGGCAAAAGATCCCGTAATTGGTGACAAAACTCGATCGATTCATTCCCGTGGAGTTGCACCGTATTCAGCTCTGTCAATCCTACTACCTGAGCGATCGTCATCACCGAAAAATCAGCAAACACACCAACAGTATTTGCTACACTTCCCAACCCAGCAATCAAGGGATATAACTTAGTCAAATTCAAATAACGCGGTGAACTCGGCACGCAAATAAACCCTAGATCCGTCGCACCCATTTGCGCGATCGCCATTCCCTGTTCGATCGTGGTAATTCCACAAATTTTAATCCGCATTAGCTTCCCAATTATCAAGAAATGTATCTGTCTAGTGATCTGTGATATTAACTGTCTAATCCACTATTCACTATTCACAATCCACCATCCACCATCCACTCACTACCCTAGATCTCTAGTTCGATCCTAGAAAGGGAGTTGCAATTAATTGTGTCAAAGTAGCAAGTAATTCTTGTTCCTTAAAGGGTTTGGAGAAGT
>JAJAYU010000331.1 GCA_026786125.1 Chamaesiphon sp. | reverse complement strand
TTGCAGGATTGGCGAGCGGAATTTGCCACAGTGCATCACTAGAGGTATTCATGGCATCGAGGGATGTAGCTAGGAATCGCTGATTAGCAGCATCATAGACGAGATCGCCACCAATCAAAAAAGCTTGAGGTAAAGTAGCTAGGGTCGTTGCAACATTAGTCTTGACATCGATCTGATAAAGCTTCGCGCCTTCTGCGGCGTAGCCGAGTCCATAGAGTTTGTTATCAGCGGTGAATTCAAGTGCCTGAATACTGCTGCTTAAGCTAATTCCTTGGGTATCTTTAACCTCACCGACAAGTTTGACTTGCTGGGATCGATCGAGACTAGGATCGATTCGGTACAATAAGTCAGTTGCGGCGGGAGTGGCCGAAGGGCCAATTCCATAAAATTGACTGTCAGGCGATAATGCAATATCGCTGAGCTTGAGCCTACCGCCTGATGCTAAGGAGAAGTATGTACCACTTTGACCGATTGTGCCGACTAAAGAGTTAGTAGTACTATCAAGCACGTTGGCTGTATAAGGGCTGACGATCGAGGTCGCTTTACCGCCATCAGTAAGAGATAGTTGGTATTCGCCTAAATTTGGATTGGTGACGCGAATTTTGTAAGCAATGCCTGGGAAGGTAGTTTCATTAAGAGTTAGGATACCTGCGCCAGCTTGAATGGATTGAGCAAGCACACTGCCTGTAGCTGTATCGATCAGTGCGAGTGTAGTGCTAGTGGTAGTGCCTATGGGACTCTGAAGAGTAATCTTGAGCTGTCTGAAACTATCCAAGCCTGGGAGATCGTATTCACTGTAGTAAGCACCATTGAGATCGTTGCTGGTGAGGGCAGCTACAATGCTTTGACCTAATCTAATGTCTGCCATAATCTTGTCGTTCTAAGCTGTGAGATGAGCAATAAATTGAATTTCCCAAGCTAGGAGCGTTTCAACTTATTCACAAGTTATCACAGACACTTTTGGCGATCGCACCGCTAAAAGTATGAATCTCAAGGTAAGCGATTTACTCTAATGAAAAGAGCTTCTGCTAATTTGGCGTTGGCTTGTAAAATTAACAATATCAATCGCTACAACTATCTCTAGCAGAACATTTAACCATTTTATAACTTATATTAATTTAGCTAAATCAGCCTGTGGACATGTATCCATTTAAGCCAAATTTAGCGATTCAATCTTCAATAGCATCAGCATAGTTACGCAATTGATCGCGCAATCATCTCAGCATAGTTACGCAATCGAATCGAACCGAATTGAGTGAGTAGCATGTCGATTATAGTCGATCAAGCGCGGCAGTCTATTTCTACAATCTAGACGATCGCTAACCATATTTCATATTTCTTTGATTCAAGCGGCAAAAAATATGGCCGAGGATCTTTTTTGGGAACAAAAGCCAAAATCATCCCGATCTACTACTCGATTGATTGGATATAAGTACAAGTAGATCTGCATAAACATCGCTTGGAAAATTTCGCAAAAATAAGTTGAGTAAATGATTAATTCACCGTTCAGGGATCTAGATTTTAAGGCTTCCCCACAGCTTTACACCTATCTAAACAAACTTATTAATGCGTTTTCCAACGATCGGATGTATACAATTCTGATGCTTGCTGACGCTAGTTTATTCCTACTAGCAATTACTGTAGCGATCTGCTTTGAGGATGGACTAAACCTGATGTCTGGAATCATGTTGCGACAAGGGAATTTCGTGTTACTGGAGATCGCCATCAAAATTGGACTGTTTTGGTTTTTTGGAGTTTACCAGCAAGTATTGAGATCGACAGATGGAGCATTTATGTTCGCAATTGCTAAAGCTGTATCTGCTAGTTGTGTCGCAATTCTCGCGCTCGATCGACTATTGCCAGTTTCGGACATTCCTGCTTCTGTGCTACTAAGTGATGGAATGCTCTCATTGATTCTAGCGATATCCTTGCGCTTTGGAATCCGGCTGCTGATGGGTAAAATGCGCCAAATCGACCATGCTGGCAAGGAAATGAGCAAAGTAGTTATTTATGGAGCTGGTAGTGCTGGATGCATTCTCGCCCAAGGTTTGACAGTCAAAAATGGCAAGAAATTAATTGGCTTTGTTGATGACAATCCCCAACTCCAAGGTCGAAACGTGCAAGGGACGAAAGTTTATGCTCCTGCCGAGTTACTCAAACTCAAGGCTACGATTGGATTTGCAGAAATTTTGCTAGCAATGCCATCGATCAATGGTCAACGCCGACGGGATCTATCCCAAAGACTGAAGATTTTAGGCGTACCAATTAAAACTGTACCGAGTATCACTGAACTATTGAGTGGTCGTGTTTCTGTTAATAAAGTCCGAGATCTCAATATTGAGGATTTATTAGGTCGCAAAGCGATCGCCGCTCGTCCAGAATTGCTTCAGCATGATCTTACTGATCGAGTCGTCTTAGTTACTGGTGGTGGTGGATCGATCGGTTCAGAACTCTGCCGTCAAATTGCCAAGCAGCAACCCAAAATGCTGCTGATCTATGAGCTACACGAGTTTGCTCTCTATCAGATGGACATGGAACTAGGGGAAAGTTATCCTAATCTCCAGAAAGTTGCTTGCTTGGGTTCGGTGACTGACGCTCAAACATTAACACGAGTACTAACGCAATATAATGTCGATATTATCTATCATGCCGCCGCTTATAAGCATGTGCCGATCGTTGAAGCCAACCCGATCTCTGGCATGGTGAATAATATTAGTGGCACCCTGACTGCGGCGCAATGTGCGATCAAATGTAACGTAAGTAAATTCGTCCTCATCTCCACAGACAAAGCTGTCCGCCCAACTAATATAATGGGTGCCACCAAGCGTGTTGCTGAATTAGTGCTCCAAGGCTTAGCCGATTTGCCCACTCACAAAACCTGTTTTACTATGGTGCGGTTTGGGAACGTCCTCGGCAGTAGTGGCTCAGTCGTCCCCCGTTTCAGCGAACAGATCGCTGCTGGTAAACCAATCACACTCACCCATGCAGACATCACCCGCTACTTCATGACG
>JAJAYU010000330.1 GCA_026786125.1 Chamaesiphon sp. | reverse complement strand
GTGGCTATCGCAAGGCGATGAGACTGATGGATCATGCCAATCGATTTGGGATGCCAATTATTACTTTCATCGATACCCCTGGGGCTTGGGCAGGGCTGGAGGCAGAGGAATTGGGGCAAGGTGAAGCGATCGCTGTCAATCTCCGTGAAATGTTTCGATTGGAAGTGCCAATTATTTGTACTGTAATTGGGGAAGGTGGCTCTGGTGGTGCCTTAGGGATTGGGGTAGGCGATCGATTAATGATGTTTGAACATGCGGTTTATTATGTCGCTAGTCCTGAAGCTTGTGCCTCAATCCTCTGGAAGGATGCCAAGAAAGCTCCCCAAGCAGCGGAAGTGTTGAAAATTACCGCTAAGGACCTCAAGAATTTGGGCATTCTCGACCAGATTTTGCCAGAACCGTTAGGTGGCGCACATGCTGATTCTGTGCGGGCGGCGGAAGTACTTAAGGATGCGATCGTCAAGAATATTCAGGAGTTGCAATTACTCGAACCTAGTAAATTGCGATCGCTCAGATATGATAAATTCCGCCAGATGGGAGTCTTTAATGAGTAGAGATTTGTGAATTTATTTGATTTCTAGAAAATCTCTAGGACTGATAATAAGATGCTGATATTCTGGCTCAGACTTGAGAATTAAAAGATCTTTCTCTAGGCGATCTAGATCTGAACTTACACGCCGGAATACTTTTACCGAGATTACCCCCAACGGGGATCGATGTTATAATAAGCCTGTAACAAAACTTTACATATTGCTCGAATACGGGCTAATTCCTGGACTAGATGAATTCGAGCACAATAACTAACCGAACGGCATTAATTACTGGCGCGAGCAGTGGGATTGGCAAAGCCACAGCTCTAGCCTTTGCCAAAGCAGGGATCAGCCTGGCATTGGTAGGTCGTGATCAGGATAAATTAACAGCAGTGGCTCAAGCAGCGGAAGCTGTGGGTGTGACAGCCGAAACCTATGTAGTAGATTTATCCAAGCTCGATCGAGTGTCAGCCAAAATTGCTGAAATTGCGGCAGAACATAAGAATTTAGACATCCTCATTAATAATGCAGGGATGGCATATACCGGATCGATCGCCGACAGTCCATTAGCTGACTGGCAGAAAGTGATTGACCTAAATTTAACCAGTGTTTTTTTGTGTGTGCAAGGGATACTCCCGCACCTGCGCCAACAAAAATCTGGTGTCATTGTGAACGTTTCATCGATCGCGGGCAAGCAAGTATTCCCCAATTGGGGCATCTATTCGGTCAGCAAGTTTGGCTTAATGGCACTTACCCAAGCCATTGCTGGAGAAGAACGGGCGAATGGAATTCGCGTTACAGCGGTTTGTCCAGGATCGGTTAATACTCCTCTGTGGGACACCGATACCGTACAAGCCGACTTTGATCGGTCTGCTATGCTGACACCTGAAATGGTTGCTGAAGGCATCCTTTATGCAGTGCTAGCCCCCGTTGGTGCCGTAGTAGAAGAACTAACAATTATGCCCAGTGGTGGAGCTTTATAGTTCGTCGTTCATCTACCGATTCGATTGTCTCTATTTACTTCTAAATCTATTCCGATCAAACATGACTATTAGCAACGATAAACTCAGTATCAATCCTAGACCCGATCGCAATACTCACAACGGCGAACCAGTAAAAATTCACGAGCCAGAAGTCAGCCTCGAAGACATGATGGACTCGGTACGCCAAATTATTTTGGGTGTGGGTGAAGATCCAGATCGTGAAGGTTTGCTCAAGACTCCCAAGCGGGTAGCCGAATCCATGCGGTTCCTGACAAGTGGCTATAAGCAGTCCCTTGATGACATCATCAATGGGGCGATCTTTGATGAAGGTCACAATGAGATGGTACTAGTGCGAGATATCAACTTTTTTAGCATGTGCGAACATCACATGCTACCGTTTATGGGCAGAGCGCACGTTGCTTATATTCCTAACCAAAAAGTAGTTGGATTGAGCAAACTTGCGCGGATCGTTGATATGTATTCCCGCCGGATGCAAGTCCAAGAAAGATTGACGCGCCAAATCGCCGAAGCACTCCAAGAAGTCCTAGAACCTAAAGGTGTTGCCGTAGTTATGGAAGCCAGCCACATGTGTATGGTAATGCGCGGTGTCCAGAAGCCTGGAGCTTGGACTGTGACTAGTTCGATGATTGGTGCATTTCAAGAAGATCAACGCACTAGAGAAGAGTTTCTCAGTCTGATTCGTCATCAACCATCTTTTATGTAGGAGGTGGATGGTGGATGGTGGATGGTGAATAGATAGAACGTTTAGCGATGGGAAGTATCAACTATTCTTTTATGGCTGACTTCCTGTTGCGGCATCTGTCCGAGCAGTACTTCACTTCATCCCAACAGCTTTCCCACTTTTTGCGCCAAGTGAACGAAAGTTGACAGACGGTGCAAATTTTAGTGGGAAGATCGGCTTTTGATCGATGTTTAGGCATATATTTAGTAATTGATCGATAAATATACAGTGAGTAATTCTCTTCATCATATTCGGATTGTCCTGGTTGAACCAGCAGGTGCCCTAAATGTCGGCTCGATTGCCAGGGTGATGAAAAATATGGGATTGTCACAATTGGTAATTGTCAATCCCCAGTGTGATGTCTACGGCGAGGAAGCCACGCGGATGTCAGTACATGCGCTCAATCTATTACAGTCAGCGAATATTGTGTCTGACTTGCCAACCGCCCTAGCAGGTTGTACGCGTGTGATTGCGACTACTGCGCGTGAGCGAGCTATTCCAACTTTATTAGAGACACCCAGACAAGCTTTACCCTGGCTAGTGGAGAGTGCTGAACCGACAGCGTTGATCTTTGGGCGGGAAGATAGTGGCTTGACAAATGCTGAGTTGAATTATGCAACTCGCTATCTGCGGATTCCAGTTGGTTCTGAATATAGTTCGCTTAACTTGGCTCAAGCGGTGGGAGTTTGTGCCTATGAATTACAGGTATGTGCGAGTGATATTGAGTTAGATCGGCAAAATATTCGATTGCAAATTCCCCAACAAGTAGATATTGCACCTTTTGAATTAGTCGAAGGCTATTATCAACAGTTAGAAGCTTTATTATTAGAAATTGGTTATCTTTTGCCTCATACAGCCGCACACCGAATGGAGAAAATCAGGCGGTTGTATAATCGCAGCCAACTGTCACCGAATGAAGTGGCTTTATTAAGAGGAATTGTGCGTCAAGTTAATTGGTCGATTAAGTCAGTAAATGGTGAATGATTCAAATCTATTGATGTAACTGTGCTTCTGGAGGATCAGGTAAATTCAATTCAGCTACAGATGTTTGATGAGCTAGTGCAATCACACAGGGTAAATGTGCTCCAGCTAATCCTTTTTTGATCCGCTCATCTGTCTGACTAAATAAAACGAATAGGGGATAAAGATGTTCGGCACCTTCACTGATGATGTGTCGATAATATTGCGGCATGATCCATTCATAGTCATTGCCCAATAATACTTGTGTCTGTCTCCACCTAGCGAGTAAATCGGATAGATCTTCTTCGGGACGCTGGATGAAAACAATAATCTCGCCACCCATCTTGATTTTCCATTCAGGATCGCACATGAGATAGGCAAGATCGCAGGGGATTAAGATCGTTTTAGCGACAGTAGTAATTGGTGAAAATTCATTAAATTGCTGAACCACCGATACTTTGCGGAGCTTTACAACTGGTAATGGTATCGTGATTAAACTCTCTTCCGATCGCCTGATGCTCGGAATCATTTCTAGGTATGAGCGATATTGCTTGAGCAATATAATCGCTTCATTACAATCACTATACTTAGATAAAAGTTGTTCATAATCTGATGGCTGAATAGACATGTGGAATTAATTGAGAATTGATAATTAATAATTTCTTGTGATAGAAAATCTTTGGTATAGCATCTGAGGGAGTTGAATGTGTTGGGCTTCGCTCTGCTCTACCCAACCTACAGATCCTTGTACTGAGACAATTCTAGTTAAGTTACTTAAAAGAGGCTATGCAAATAACTATCAACTATCAATTATCAACTAATTAACCGAGTTTCTCGAATACTTTGAACATTGGTAAGTACATCGAGAGCAGAATTACGGCTACCATCCCAGCGAGGAATACCATCATGATTGGCTCCAATACACTGGTGAGAGCTTTTACTGCTTGTTCTACTTCATCTTCATAGAAATCGGCAACCTTCATCATCATTGTATCTAGCTCCCCAGTTTCTTCACCAATACTAATCATTTGAATTGCTAGTGATGGGAATACTTTTTCACGTTGGAGGGCATTACTTAACATCCCACCTTGCTGAACTTCTTGCTTAGATTTCTCGATCGCATTAGAGATTACTTGATTACCAGCAGTATCGCGGACGATATCGAGGGAGTTGAGAATTGGTACACCCGATCGAGTTAAGGTACCAAAGATCCGGCAGAATCTAGCCGTAGCAGACTTTTCATTTAAGTCACCCAGGATGGGCATTTTCAGGAAAAAACGATCCATTGTCAGTTTACCAACGGGAGTTTTATAGTACTGGTTATAACCAAAAATTAATCCCGAAATTACCGTAATTGGAATCATCACCATCCAACTAGTGAGAATACCACTGATCCCCAACATAAATAATGTTAAGCCAGGTAACTCTGTCCCTAATCCTTTGAAAATACCTGCAAATACCGGAATCAAGAAAATTGTCATCCCCAAGAAGACGATTAGTGCCAAAATTCCCACCGCCACAGGATAAGCCATTGCACCTTTAACTTGGTTTTTGAGGCGAGACATATCTTCGAGTACTTTTGCCAGACGATTGAGCACTTCATCGAGTACACCACCGACTTCGCCAGCTTGAATCATACTGACATAGAGCGCGTCAAAACATTCTGGATGACGGCGCATGGCATCAGAAAGGTTAATCCCCTGCTGCACATCGAGACTGACTTGTCCGAGGACTTTCTTGAGCTTGGGATTGCCACACTGCTCAGATAAAACTGTCAAACATCTCACCATCGCGACACCAGCATTGACCATCGCCGCAAATTGACGAGAGAAAACAGCTTTGTCTCGCACAGTTACTGGGTTCATCGCTGCTTCGATATCACTGAGATCAATCTTGGTAATATCAAAAGATTTAGTTTGTTTAATATTCTGAATGAATGGATAGTCCTTTTTGAGTTTTGTCCGAGCTGCTCCTACATTTTGAGCATCAATTTTTGTTTGTTTGGTGTTGCCTTGGGCATCACGGACTTCAGCGATAAAGGTTGGCATATAATTTGGTGAATAGTGAATAGTGAATAGTGAATAGTGAATAGTGGTTTAGCTAGTAAGAACCGATTTTGCTAAACCGCTAAAACACTAATTCCGCCCATTGGCAGTGGCCATTGGCGTAGCACCAATTAAACGTTGGAGTTCGTCGGGTCTGGAGGACTTGGCAACGCCAGCTTCAAAGGAGATCGTGCCTTCGCGGATGTGTTTGGCGAGGATGGATTCCATTGTGTTCATGCCTAATTTGGCTCCGGTTTGGATCGCGCTATAGATTTGAGCGGTTTTACCTTCGCGAATTAGGTTGGAGATTGCTGGGGTGACAATCATGATTTCCTGCACCATGACTCGACCATATTCGCCTGGTTTGGGTTTTTTCTTTTGCACCAATGCTTGGCTAAAGACGGCGACGAGGGAGTTGGAGAGCTGGGCGCGGATTTGGGGCTGTTGTTCGGGGGGAAATACATCCAGCATCCGATCAATCGTCTGAGCAGCAGAACTGGTATGGAGTGTAGCCATGACCAAGTGACCAGTTTCGGCGGCACTAATTGCCAGACTAATCGTCTCTAAGTCCCGCAACTCTCCGACCAGAATTACGTCTGGATCTTCCCGTAAGGCACCTCTAAGGGCGTTGGAGAAGCTTTTGGTATCTTCACCTTTTTGACGTTGATGAACGAGACTTTTGATATTGGAGAAGACATATTCGATCGGATCTTCGATCGTCAGAATATGCTCGGCACGAGTACGATTAATCAGGTCGATCATCGCTGCCATCGTAGTAGTTTTACCAGAACCAGTTGGCCCTGTAACTAGAATTAAGCCTCTGGGACGATGGCTCATCTCCCGCACGATTTCGGGTAAACCCATTTGGTCAAAGTTCGGAATCTTGGAAGCTAGTGCCCGCAAACAAGCTGCATAACAACCGCGTTCTTTGTAGACATTGACCCGAAATCTAGCCAATCCTTTGACACCATAGGAGCAGTCAATTTCCCAGGTTTGTTCGAGTTCCTTCCGCTGAGTATTATTCAGCATACTAAAGATTAATTTCTGGCACTCCTGAGGGCTGAGTTCTACGTCATTTACAGGTGCCAACTTGCCGCTGACGCGGAAGTACACAGGCGAACCTGCTTGGATGTGCATATCAGAGCCGCCCATTTCGACGAGTTGCTCCATCAGGTCTTCGATTGTTAGTTCAGTCATTCTAGGGGATAGGGGATAGGGGTCAGGGGTTAGGGGTTAGGGGTTAGGGATTAGAAAGTAGAGTCAGGGCTGGAAGACGGGACGCAAGCGTCCCTCTTATTTCTTATCCCCTATCCCCTATTCCCTAACCCCTATCCCCTAATTCTCAAATCTTGGAGTCATACAATACGGACAATCCAACCATTCCGGTTTGAGTTCGGCGGAGCAGGTGACGCAGACTAGGGTAGTTTTGCGCTTGGCTTTGAGTTCGGCTTCTAGTCCAGAGTCGGTGAAGGTGACTCGTTCGACCTCATCGAGCGTCGTGTGACCTTCTTGTACCATTTGGAGACTATAGGCCAGCAGTGTTTTCATCCCCTGTTGTACTGCCACTTCCTTGATCAAGACGGAAGGAGCGCGTTGGTTAATTAGGGCAGCGATTTCATCGGTGATTTGCATCACTTCATACACGCCTGTCCGACCGCGATAGCCGATACCGCTGCAATTTTTGCAGAGGTCGCCAGCAGCTTTGCCAGCTTCGATCTCACCGTTATTTAGCTCTTTAGCTTTGTAGAAGGTAACGACAGTATCTTTGGAAGCAGATAAGCCAAAGCGACTGAGTTCTTCGCGAGTGGGATTGTAGGGAATCCGGCAATCTTTGCAGACGCGGCGGAGCAGTCGTTGGGCGACGACACCGATGAGGGCGGCTGAAACCATGAATGGTTCTACGCCCATCTCATCTAGTCTGGTAATCGACCCAGCGGCATCATTGGTGTGCAGGGTGGTCATGACCATGTGACCAGTTAAGGCGGCTTCCATCGAGGTTTTAGCTGTCTCTTGGTCGCGGGTTTCTCCGACGAGGATGATGTCGGGATCTTGGCGCATGAAGGCGCGGAGAATCGAGGCAAAGTTCATCCCTTTTTCCCGAATTACCTGAACTTGGTTGATACCTGGGAGGGCATATTCGATCGGATCCTCGGCTGTACTAATATTGACTCCAGGGTCGTTTTGCTCGGCTAGGAGCGAATAAAGAGTAGTTGATTTACCTGAACCAGTTGGGCCAGTTACTAGAATCAGTCCAAACGGACGACTGCCCATTTCGCGGACGATTTCCAGGGTGGGTAAATCGCTAATTAGTTTATCCAAACCAAGTTGAGTGGAAGCGTTATCCAAAATCCGCATACAGACCTTTTCGCCATAGCGTCCAGGCAAAGTACTAACGCGGAAATCGACCTTCCGACCTTCAAATGTCCGACGAATCCGACCATCTTGCGGCAATCTCCGCTCGGCAATATCTAGTTCGGCGATAATTTTGAAGCGAGAGATAACTGCGCGAATAATATGCTTGGGCAAGATCGGGAACGTCTGACGCAATACACCATCTTTCCGAAATCTCACTCTCAAGCCTTCTTCCTGCGGCTCAATGTGAATATCTGAAACCTTTTCGAGTAATCCTTTGGCGAGAATTTGGTTGACTAGCTTGACTACAGGTGCAGCTTCTGCCCCCTGAACGTCAATCTCATCATTCATTTCCTCTTCTGCCATCCCCAGCTCTGGCGAATCGAAATTATCCATTTCGATGCTGAGATTTTTCTGGGCGTTATTGGCTTCATCTTGCTGAATCCGCTCGTCCAAATAACTATCGAGCAGCTTCTGATAATCTTCAGGGGCAATCACCTCACTCCGCCAAGCAATGCCGTGGGGACGGAGAATTTTATCGATGTCACTTTTGGCTTGGAGATCGTCTGGCTTGATCATCGCCACCGTCAGAATCGGAGGATCTCCATCTAGTTTACCGATCGGTAGTAACTTAAGTTGGCGACAACTATCAGCCGAAATAAAAGTATTAATTAATTCACGAACTTGAACTTTGTCAATTTTGGCAGCAGCAATATCGACTGCGTTCAAACCATAGACAATTTTGAGTTCAAATAACTGTTGTTTTTTATATTGATGTTGTAGCTCAGCAGGCAGAGATTTACCTGTCAATGACTCCAAAACCTCCGTCAGTGGGTGGTTATTCGCCCGACTATCAACCAATGCTTGTTTGAGCTGATCCGCATTGACATAGCCTGCCTGAATCAGCTT
>JAJAYU010000329.1 GCA_026786125.1 Chamaesiphon sp. | reverse complement strand
GGTTAATTGTCATGCCAGTAGTTGCAGAGCCACCACCACTTACCAATCCTGGGGACATTATTGCCGCTGATGGTAATATTTTTCAAGCTTTTATATTGGGATTAGTCCAAGGCATTACGGAATTTTTGCCGATTAGCAGTACTGCCCATCTCCTAATTACCACCAAGGCTTTCGGTTGGCAACAGTTGGGTCAAAAAGATTATGCCGATGCGATTCAACTTGGTAGTGTATTTGCCGTATTTATCTACTTCTGGAAAGACATTACTAGTGTTGTCGCTGGTGGTGTCTCTGGTCTGATTAAACAAGACTGGCAAGACCTGAATGTCAAAATATTTACCGGAATTATCATTGGAACATTGCCAGCTTTCGTAATTGGCTATTTGCTCAAAGATGCCCTAGAATATAGCGCATTACTAATTGCGATCGCCTCGATCGTGATGGCGACACTCTTATTTGTAGCCGAGCGTTCCAGCAGTCACAAACGCGGCTTTGCTAACTTAGAAATTAAAGATGGTTTGCTAGTTGGCATCGCACAGGCACTAGCACTATTCCCTGGTGTATCGCGTTCTGGATCGACCTTAACCACTGGTCTATTTCTGGGCTTAGATCGCGAAACTGCTGCGAGATTTTCGTTCTTAGTTGGTTTGCCAGTCCTGACGATCGCTACTTTATTCAAAACTCTGAAAATATTTAAAGCAAATGAATTACCACTTCCTTACTTAGCGGTTGGGACAATCTCGGCATTTATTTTCTCTTATCTCTCGATCGCCTTTTTACTCAACTATCTTAAGACAAAAGATACAATGGTATTTGTCTGGTATCGCTATGTTTTTGCAGCCTTAATTTTGATCGCCCTTGCGATGGGTTGGAAAGCGTAGGAATTAGTTGATAATTGATAGGTCTGTCATTATATCGTACGGTGGGCACTGCCCACCAGCTAGGTTCTATACACTATCAATTATAGCAACCTCCAAGGCTGTTAGGACAACACAATGATTGAAATCGTCGCTAGTGTTGCAAAGTCCGCCTACGTGGACTGAGATCTAGAGTGTCCTAACCGATGTGGCGACTGCTATAATTCCAATCTATTTGACAAACCCCAAATCATGACCCTTGCCCGCATGTACCAAAGCTAATTTCTCGTACTTTTGAGCGTGTAAAATCAACCCCTCGGCTTCTGCCGCTTCCACCTGCCGGAGACATTTGGCAGGTACCCCAACCATTAACGAATAAGGTGGCACATCCTTTGTCACCACACAGCCCGCCCCAATAATACTACCTCGACCCACCCGCACGCCATCTAAGACAATCGATCCAATTCCAATCAAGCAGACTGTTTCAATATAAGCAGAGTGAATCACCGCTCGATGTCCAACTGTCACATAACTCTCCAAAATAGTCGGTGTACCAGGATCGCAGTGAATCACTGCCCCATCCTGAATATTAGTGCCAGCACCAATCTCGATCCGTTCCACATCACCCCGCACGACTGCACCATACCAGATACTTGCGCCTAGTTCGATTGAAACATTGCCCATAACGATCGCATTAGCCGCTACAAATGCCGCACGAGAAACATCTACAGGTGCCCAGAATGTGGGTAAATCAATCCGATGTGATTGACTAATTGGATCTGACATGGAACCCTCCAAGATAGAACATTATTTTGCTGAAACAAACTCATCTACCGTCAGTCCAGCATTGCGAATCAGACTTCGCAAAGTTCCTTTTGCTACTTCTCGATGATTGGGAACCGAAAGAGTGACTATTTCGCCCTCTTTGACCATGATCATATGACTTCCTACTTGCCGAACCATTTCCCACCCAAACGATTCAAAAATACGCACTACCTCAAGCCCACTCAGTACCGGAAGCACAGATCCCATTAAGCTACAACCTCAACTTGAGAAGTCTCGATCGTGAGTGGCATTCCACGATCTGCACGCACCTGTAAGCAAGCAGCAATTGCATCTTGAATGCTAATTAAAGCTTCTTTCTTTGTCTCACCCTGGCTGACACAACCAGGAATACTTGGACATTCTACGATCCAAACACCATCTTCATCTCGGTCAATAGTTACATTGAATTTCATAGTTAGACGTTAATATCTACTAAATTGCTTGAATCCATTCTTTGACTTGATATTCTGTCCAAATCTGATTCACCCAATATGGGTCGGCTTCAATCAGGTTACGAACTTGCTGTTCGCTAGTAGCTTCATAGATACCAAACACTTTAGTCAGATCTTGAGTGGGTCCGATGGTCACTAATATACCATCAGTTTTTTGCTGCGCCAATCCAGCTAGATGTGCCTCTCGATAAGGTATGCGCTTATTCACAACATCTTCACAATAACTACCCCAGAGCACGTACTTGGTCATTGTCCAGCCATCCTTTTCAATCCAAACATTTATACTATTATCTCGATCGATTCACCACAACGTTGGTCAATAGTGCATATTTTTGATCGAGAGTCACTCTGTGGCTATTTTATCTCAATCGATCGCACCAAATCCCATTCATTCGATCAAGAGAACTATTTTACGCCATCATAGGCTAATATCTGTGTTTGTGTTGGAAGAGTGGGCAATAACAATTCTAGAAAGCTGGATGTCTGTTATTTTATTTATACTAATGTTGCTCTCCCATCGGGGAATTATATCGATAAGTATCCTCTCACTTTTGATATAAAGTCCTCGTACCATGAAAGCTGAAGAACGCACCATCTCCCAAATCCTCACAAATCATGTTCGCTATGAGATCCCCGCATATCAGCGACCCTACTCTTGGAAAGAAGATAACGTCAATCAGCTTTTAGAAGACCTGTTAGAAGCCTATAAGG